>CAZNAM010000001.1:0-26052 GCA_964571335.1 uncultured Methanosarcinales archaeon
GTGGATGATATTTTCCTAAAACTTCTCCTACAATTCTTGCACTTTTTTTGAATGGTTTGTTATGATGCATGCCCATATCATTCATGGCATATAATATTCTTCTATGGACTGGTTTTAAACCATCTGTTGCCCAAGGTAGTGCTCTGCCAACTATGACAGACATAGAATAAGCCAGATAACTCTGCTTCATTTCTTGGTCTATTATTTTTCTTATTACTCTGTCTGTTACTTTTTGCCCTTCCATAGTGTTGCTAATCAAGGTTTTATTTTAAAATGTTTCCTAAAACTGTAAAAGAACGTCCACAATAAACACATTTTTTGCTTTTTCCCTTTAAAAAGGGTGTTTGTGATTGATATTTCATGTTTTGCTTGCATTTTGGGCATTTTAGAAGTAATTGTTTATTCATTTTTTCTTTGCCTTTTTTAAACCTAACAATTCTTTGACTTTTTCATCAACTTTCCTTTCTTGTTCTGGAGTTATTTCCATTCGGGGTTCTTCTTTTTTTTCATTTTCTTTTTTTAGTTTATGTTTTTCTTTTTCCAATTTTTCCTTTTCATCAGAATATACTTTTAATCCTTCAACCTCTTCATTATATGGTTTTAGTTCTTCTGAAAGTTGAGGTTTTGTTTCTTTTTGGACTTCGTAAACTTTTATTTCTTCTTTGCTTATTGCTTTTTCTTCATCAACTATTGTTTTAAATGCTTCTTTTACTTGTCTTGGATCTAAATTAAAATAATCGTAAAATTTTGGTGTTAATCTGATTAATTTTGTTCTTCCTTTTTTTTCTCTTGATAAAAATCCTTGTTTTTCCAATATGCTTATATGATCATATCCTTTGTTTGTCCTTATCCTTATTATTTCACTTTGCAATACAGGAGCTTTATATGCAATAACTGCTAGTGTTTCTATTATTGTTTTTGGCATTTCTGTTTTTGATACTAATTTCTTTATTACAGGTATATACTGATCTTTTACTGTTAATTGCCAGCCCAGATTATCTTCTATTAGAATTATACTGCTTCCTTTTTCTTCAAGTTCTTTTTTTTGTTCTCTCAAACATTTTAATATATCTTCTTCAGTTCCTCTTGTTAATTTAATTAGTTCTTGTATGCTAATTTTTCTTGCTGCTGAGAATAATATAGATTCTATTTTATGTTTGAGATGTAATAGAGTATTTTCCTGCATCTTCCTTTATCAGCTCTTTTTTAATCATAACATCAAGGAATGCTTTTATTTCTTTTGGTTCTATACCTACAAATCTGCTTATTTCTTCAGGTGTTTTTTCTCCTTCTTTTAAAATATAATAAACAAAATTGTGTAGAATATTGATTGCATTCATATCTAATAACTGTTTTTGAACACTGGCATCTTTTATTAGTGCATCTGCTTGATGTATTTTTGCTAGTAAATCATTTAAGAATCCTGTTAAAATGTTTGCATCAAAATTTAATTTTTCAGGACTTAATATCTCTATTGAACTTGGCATGCTGTCAAAACAAAAAGCAAGTAATTCATCCATATCATTAAAATCTATTTCTATTTCAGCAAATGTTGAAAAGAATTTTCCTTGTTCTATAGGTTCTGCATATTCTATATGTTTTATTTTCTTATTTTCTTGTTGTAATTTTGCTATATATTCCTTTAAGGTATTTATTATGTGCTCTTTTGGAGCTCCTAACATTTCAATTATCGCTCTGGTTTCAATTTTATCCATTTTTTAAGTTATTACTGCTTGTTTTATATATTTTTTTATTTCTTCTTTAAATACCTTATATACTGCAAAACAACATTAACCATTATTGAATAGTCATAAAAGTTTTTAATGTGGTTTTTATTTAAAAAAGTATTATGGGGTTGGATTTTTTAAAGAAGAAAAAGAATAGTGAAGAGCATTTACCTATGCCTCCTCCACCTATTCCTAAACCTAAGAACTTTGTAGGAGATATTGAAGAAATTAGACCTAAAAAATCTGGAAAAGAGATTTTAGAGCAAGATTTATCAATTCCCGAAATTAGTATGGATTCTTCTATTCCTGAAGAGCCAGAAACTTTTGAACAGCCTAATTCTGCAAAAATGACTTTTAGAGAGCATAAACCTGTTTATTTTGATGAACCAAATGATTTTCAAGAAGAAGCTCAAAGAAAAGATATTAAAAAAGGTCCTTTATTTATTTCAGTTAATGATTATGAAAAAATTGAGTTAGATATTAATAGCATGAAAAATCTTCTTGATGATGCTGAAAATAACATTCAAGAAATGAATGATGTTGTTTCTTCTGAAAATGATTTTTTAGATAAATGGAGAGCATATTTAGAAGGTATTGAAAAAAAATTAAGTTTTGTTGATAAAATTATAGAAAACTCAGGGGAATAAAAATGGAAGATAAATCTAAGATTTTTGTTAAAATACAGGATCACAAGGATATCACTGACATTTTAAGTCTTTTAAAAGACAAAATAAGTCAGGCAAAAGATGTTTTAAATAAAATCAAAAATATTAAAGAAAAAGAAGAGTCTTGTGTTGCAAGGTGGGAACATAATATTTCTGAAGTTGAAGAAAAAATCAGCAACATAAATAGTTCCTTAAATAATTTATAAAATGGATGATTTTTATGTTTGTATTGATGAACCTTCTGAAAAAAGAAGAGTTCTTTTGCAGTCTTCTAGAGATTTAATTACTTCTTTAAGGATGGTTGATGATTTTATTGATTTTAAAATGCAAAAAAGAGATTTATTTAATGAGTTAAAATATATAATGGATGAAATTATTGTTTTAAACAATAAAATTTTCGGAAAACTTCCTGATTCTTCTGTTCAAGTCTCTTCTCAAATAACTAGAAACCCTTCTCAATTAAGATTTTATTCTAAAAGATCTAAATTAGATATTCTTGAAAGTGAACTTGCAGATATTGAAAATAAGCTGAATTCTTTGGAATAATTTCATTTAAGAAAAATATGCGGGAGGCAGGATTCGGACCTGCGAAGGCACTAAGCCACATGGTTTCTTACAGCTTAAGACAAGATGTCTTGAGCCATGCCCATTTGACCACTCTGGTACTCCCGCGAGTAAAATACAAAAAAAAGAGATCATATATAAATGCTTTTCTTAAAAAATCACAAAACATTTTTATAACCCCCTCTTGATTTCTTATCCTTATGACAATTACTTTTCGTGCAGTTGGTGGTTTTGGAGAGATTGGTAGAAATATGTGTGCTGTTAAGATAAATGATAATGTTTTTATTTTTGATATGGGACTGCACCTTCAGAATTATATTGAGATTACAGAACAGGAAAGAGAACAGTTTGTTCCTCTTTCAGAATCTTTGCTTAAAAAAAATGATGCTATTCCTCAGGATGATATTATTTCTGATTGGTTGCCTAATGTCAGAGCAATATTGACAACTCATGCACACTTAGATCATATGGGTGCCATCCCTTGGTTAGCTCATAAATATAATGCTCCTGTTATTTGTTCTCCTTTTTCTGCTCACATTCTTAAGAGCATCATTAGAGAGGATGAGCTTGAATTTGAAAATAGAATTATTGAATTAAAACCTTCTAAAAAAATGAAGATAGCTAAAGATGTTTCAATTGAATTTGTCAGGACAACTCATAGCACACCTCAAGCAGTTATTATTGTACTTCATACTTCTGAAGGAATAATAATGTATGGCAATGATTTTCGTCTTGATAAAAATCCCACTTTAGGAAAAGCTCCTGATTTTTCAAGATTAAAAGCATTAGGTAAAAAAGGTGTTAAACTTTTGATTGAAGATTGTTTATATTCTTGTAAGCAGGGACATACCGGCACTGAAAAAGATGTGAAAGAAAAACTTAAGAATATTTTATTTACAGAAGGTAAAAAAAATAAAGGTTTGATTGTTACAACTTTTGGAAGTCATATTGAAAGATTGCATAATATTTCTATTATTGGTAAAAAATTAGGTAGAAAAGTTTTTTTTCTTGGTAGAAGTCTTGCAAGATATTGTTTTGCTGCTCAGGATTGTAAAATCACTAAATTTGATGGAGTTTCTATTTCAAAATTTGCTAAGCAGAGCAGACGATATCTTAGACAGATAAATAAAAGAGGTAAAGAAAACTGTTTGCTTGTTGTTACAGGACATCAAGGTGAACCTAAAGCAAGTCTTTCAAAAATGGTTGATGGTTTGCTTCCTTATAAATTCAGCAACAAAGATGTTGTTGTTTTCAGTTCTAGTATAATTCCTGTTAAAGATAATGAAGAAAACAGAGCAATTTTAGAAAAAAAATTATTAGAGAAAGGAGTTTGTATTTATGATAATGTTCACATTTCAGGTCATTGTTTTAAAGAAGATGTTATTGAATTCTTGAATTTGGTTAAACCACAAAATTTCATTCCTGCACATGGAACTAAAGAAAAAACAGATTGCATGATTTCTTTGATTAAAGAAAATAATATTCTTGATAAAAAGAAAGTTTATGTTGTTGTAAATGGTGATTCTGTAACTATAGATTAGAAATACAAAAACTTTTTAAATAAGATACACCTTCACGACTTTAAGGGGGAAACAAAATGAGGTTAGTTTTAGCAGAACCAGGATATTTAAAGGACAGTATTTCAATACTCTCAGATTTAGTTAATGAAGCTAGATTTAAAATCACAAAAGAAGGTCTAGAATGTATTGCAATGGACCCAGCAAATGTTGCAATGGTCATTTTCAAGCTTTTAGCAAGTAATTTTGTTGAATATCAAGTTGATTCCAATCAAGAAATTGGCATAAATCTCGCAAATTTCAAGCAAGTTCTTAGAAGAGCGAATTCTTCAGACATTCTTACTTTAGAAGTTACTGAAGAAAATAAGCTTAAGATTCAGCTTAAATCTGCAACTACAAGAACTTTTAGTCTTCCTTTAATAGAATTAGAAGATAATGAGCAAAAAATTCCTAATCTTGAATTTCCAGTAATTATTAAATTAAAAAATGCTGTTTTAAGTGATGCTATCACTGATGCAGATATTGTTGCAGAGAGTGTTACTTTTAATTGTGAACCTGAAAAATTCAGCATCATGGCAGAAGGTGATTTAAGTAAAGCGCATATTGAAATTAAAAAGGATGAAAATACTCATATTTCTTCTCAAACATCTGCAAGTATCAAATCTAAGTATTCTATTGAATATTTGAAAAAAATGATGCAGGGTGGAAAAGTTTCTGAAGATGTTGAAGTTAAATTTAATCAGGATTATCCTCTAAGATTGGATTACAAGGTTACAGATAAAGTTTTATTGAGTTTTATTCTTGCGCCTAGAGTTGAGAATGATTAAGATGATAAAAGAACTTCCTCTTTTAGATTATTATAAAAATATGGAGTTAGATTGGTCTATAAATGACACTAGTTTAGTTGAAATTTTAGACCGGATAAAAAAAGATGAAATTGTGAAAGTTAGATTAAATAAAAGTTTGACAGAAGTTTGGAGTTTTACTGATAGAATTTGGAGAGAAAATTATAAATATTCTGATTTAAAAGAGCAAGGCAGATACAATGACCTTGAATTTGATGAAGTTTTTGTAATGCCTGTTTTTCATGAATTGAAAAAAGTTTCTTTTAAACTCCCAATATCCATTAAAGAAAGTGCAGAGGGCAGGGTTTATGGAGTTGCATTTCGAAATCAAGATGCAGAACAAGATGTTTTACGTAGTGAAATTTTGTTAGGATTTCCTTTTGAAAATTATAAAAAACTCTTAGTGCCTGTGGTTTTTGCAGACATGCCTGGAAATGAAAATGAAGTGACTGTAGAAGACCTTTGCATCTATGTTGATTAAAACCAAACTATTTTTTTAAAGATGAAAAAAATATAAATCATTATTTGTTTCCGTAATAAAACATCTTCTGTATATCAACATCAGCTGAAGAATACTTTCCGCTTCTTGGCATGTCTTTTTTCTCTTCTTTTGTCTGCAAGTTTGCCTGCACTTCTTTTTCTTGTGTTTTAGTATCAAAACTTATTGGAGAACTAAATGCTTTTTTTTTCAGTTGTTCTATTTCTTGTTTTAAATTTTCTATTTTATTGTTCAAAAGATTTATTGTGCTTCTTTGTATGTCCATTTCTCGTATTAATTTTTTTTCTGCAATATCAAGCATTAATTCAAATTTTCTGTCATTCATCTCTCTTATTTCTCTATTTTCTTCTTGTGATATTTCTGGAATGATTTTTTCTTCAAAAACCTCTGAAATTTTTTCTTCTTGAACAGGCTTTTTTTTTATTTTTTCTTCATAGAATTGTTCAGCTAATCTTGCAGCATCGTCACTTGTTTTAGCAAAGTTATGTTTTTTTAATTCACTTGCCAATGCATTTATTTTTTGTAGTTTTCCAAGCTCCATTTTTTACCTCATGAAATTCTCTCTTACAAATTCAATCATCATATTGTTTCCTGCAAGTTGATATGCTTTTAATGCAGTAGCTATTAAATTTTCTTTTAAGCAGACATCTCCTAATTTAGATAATTTTTCTTTGTTTCCAGACATCTCATATGCTTTTGCAGCATAACCTATTTGTCTTGCTGTTAATGCTTTATCTCCCACTTCAACCAATTTATTTAGATTATTTATCGCAGAAAATACTTCCATTGCATGATCCCATTTTTCTCGTCTCATACACTCTTCTCCTACTTGCATTAATTTTTCATTATCATTTAAGATTCTAAATGCTTTAATTGCTTCAGATAATTTTCCTTCATCTAAGCATTTTTTTCCTATTCTTTTTATTTCTTCATCATTTAATGCTAATCTAAAACAGTCTATTGCTTTTTCAAATAAACCGACTTTTTCATAATCTTTTCCAATCATAACTAGTTTTTCTCTGTTTCCTGCAAGTATGAATGCTTTTACTGCTTCTGTTAATTTTCCTTTTCGAGCATATTCATTTCCTATGGTGTTTAGAAGTCTTGTTTTTGTTTCGCTGTCAAACATGCTTAAATTAATATTATCTATTCCTTTTTCTAAAAGATTTGGTAAGATTTTTGTAAAATCATTCATTGCCTCTTTTTCCATATTTTTATTCAATAAATCTCAGATATTTAAACATTATGTTTTGGTTCAATTAGGATATATCACTGTTTGATGTCTAAAAATGTTTTAAAAAGGATAAATTAATATGAATTTATGGAAATACGGGATTGGCTTATCAATTTTGTAAAAAATAGAGCTTCTTTTTACGAAGAACAATATTTCATTGAATCCACTGATTTTGGAGTTATTCTTAAAAAAGAATCTGGTGTGAAAAAATTCATAATTAAAAATTCTCTTGATGATGCTATTTTTGATAAGATTAAAGGTGATGATTCTGAGCTTGCTTTTGTTTGTTTAAACAAGAAGGTTGATGTTGATTGGTTAATCAATAATTGGGATAAATTAATAACACATTCTAATGTTTCTTTTATTTTTGCTAATCCTGAAACAAACGAGAAATGGATTATTTTTCCTAAAGTTCACGATACAATTACAGAAAAAAGTGCATTAAAAACAGGTTTATATTCTTTGTTCGAGAGTATTTGTCATTGAGTTTAACTTATTTTGTCTTCTTTTTTTAACTCTCCTCATTTTTCTTCTGTTATCTAAATGTTTGGTTGTATCAGATTTTTTTGAATGATATATTGGCTCTGTTTTTTGATAGTTTTTCACAAGTCTTTCTGAATGATATTTTTGAGCTACATATAATTTTTCTTTAAGATTTTGAACAAGAAAGATGTTGCTCGAATGAAAAGGTAACTTAATATTATGTTTACTTTTATGATTATGAACCTGAACAGGGTTTGATAAATATCTTTTTCTAACCAAATATTTATAATCAATATAGAATCCTACCACCATAACTTAAGTTTAAAAAAATAGAAATATTAAAAAGATTTATGGTTTCTAATAAGTATATTAAATCACATTTCTTCTTCTGTATCTTCATCAGGAGCGTTTGGTACTGCTTGTTTATTTATTATCATTATATCTCCTACTGCTTTTACAAGCTGATGAGGCACAATTACACCTTTTGCTGTTCCTAATACTCTATTCAAAAATGAATTTTTTGTTGCTTTTATTCTCCAGCTTTGTACTTTTGTTTGTGTTAATATTGCTTCATCTACATCTCCGAAATAATCTCCTTGATCTGTGAAAACTTTCATATTAAATGTATCATTAAGTTTTTTCATTCTTAGCATTTTGAATTCCTCCTTTTATGTTATTTCCTTTTTTCTTAAAGTATTTAAAGATTATGGTATTCTTATATAGTTATGCAGAGCATTATTTTTATTGGAACATCTCATGTTGCTAAAGATAGTGTTAAAAAGGTTAAAAAGGTAATTTCTGAGAAAAAACCAGATATTGTTGCTATTGAATTAGATAGAAACAGGCTTTTGGGTTTATTAGATAAAAAGAGTAAAAGAAAACTTTCTTTTGGAGATATCAAAAGAATTGGTTTAAAAGGCTGGCTTTTTGCTTCTATTGGTCAATGGATTCAAAAAAAAATAGGTTCTAAGATTGGGGTTTTGCCTGGTGCAGATATGCTTGCAGCTTATAATGCCGCTAAATCTGAAGGTGCAAAGATTGCTCTGGTTGATCAGGATATTGAAAAAACTCTTAAAAATTTGTCTAAAAGACTTTCTTGGAAAGAAAGATGGAATTTTGTTGTTGATTTAATAAAAGGATTTGTTTTCAAAAAAGGCATTAAGATCGATCTTTCTAAAGTTCCTGAAGATGAATTGATTGAAAAATTAATCAAAAAATTAAAGATAAGATATCCTAATATTTATGATGTTTTGATTGCTGAAAGAAATGATGTTATTGCTAAAAATATTGCAAAATTAACTAGAAATTTTCCTGATGCAAATATTGTTGTTGTTCTTGGCGCAGGTCATGTTAAAGAAGTAAAGGATTTGTTGAAAAAGTATTTAAAAGAGTATGATATTATTTAGTTTATGTCAAATAATTATCTGGATAAAGTTAAAAAATATTTTTGGTTTTCTTCTAAAGAGTTTAATGGTTTTATTTTAACAACTGTTATTTTTGCTTTTATTTATTCTTTTGATTCTTGGGGAATTATTACTTTTAATTTAAGTGAAGGCTTATTTAATTTATTTATAGCTGTGCTTTTATGTGGTTTTTCATTATTTGTTCATCATGCTGGTCAGCGTTTGGTCGCTTTGCATTATGGTTTTAAAACAACTCATAAAGTTTGGTGGCCAGGAATAATAATCGCACTACTTTTAGCTTTTTTAACAAAAGGACATTTTGAAATGTACGCTGCTAGTGCTGTTTTCATTACATTAATGCCTCATCATAGAATTGGAAAAGTAAGACCTGGCGAGAATATTGGTGCACTTGGTAAAATTTCGGCCGCGGGTCCTGTTTCTAATGTAATTCTTGCTTCTCTCGCAGTTATTTTAACTTGGATTGGAATCCTTCCTGAATCCATTAGTCATCCTATTTTTATGTTTAATCTTTATTTTGCTGTTTGGAATTTATTGCCATTCCCTCCTTTAGATGGTAGCAGGGTTCTTTTTTATTCAAGATTGTTTTATATCTTTTTTATTACATCTATTTTGGGTTATATCTTGTTAATTTGGTTGCTTGGAGTTTATTCCTATATTTTTGCTTTAATTATAGGTATTGTTAGTTGGTTTTTATTTTATTGGTTTTTTGAAAGTAAATAAAAAAATTAAAAAAAATAAAATGGATATTTATTCAGATTGGGGAGAATATTTGATGACTATTTTTTTAGTTATTGGTTTAGTTCTTTCTGTTGCTATTCAGAATCAAACAACTTCTTTGATTATTATTTTCTTGTTTGGTTTATTGTTTGGAAGATTTTGGTTTAAAAAAAAACAGAGTTTAAGATATATGTTATCTTTGGTTGTTTGTAGTTTCGCTTCTGGTTATATTCTTGGCAAATTATTCGGAAATACTGGTCCAATCCTTGTTATTTTTTTCTTAGGTATGATCATTAGTTATTATATTCATAAAAAAGGCTGGATTCAAAGTGTAGATTATTGAAGGGAAGCCACTAGACATTCTTTAGCATAAAGCTTTTTAAGCCTTCTATATTAGCAAATTTTGTTATGTTAAATGATTTCATTCCAAGACGTTATCAAGAAACAATTTTAGGGACTTGTTCTTTGAAAAATTGTTTGGTTGTTCTTCCTACAGGTTTAGGCAAGACGGGTATAGCTTTGCTTCTTGCTATTCAAAGATTAAAGAATTTTCCTAAATCAAAAATTTTATTTCTTGCACCTACCAAACCTTTAGTTGAACAGCATAAAATCACTTTTTTGAAACATCTTAAGATTGAAGAAGATAAATTAAAAATTTTCACAGGTGAAATTCCTCCTTTAAAAAGGGCTGCACTTTGGAAAGATTGTCAAATTGTTTTCTCAACACCCCAGGGTTTAGAAAATGATATTATTAATAAGAATATTGACTTAAAAAATGTTAGTTTAATTATTTTTGATGAAGCTCATAGGGCTGTTGGAGATTATAGTTATGTTTTTATTGCAAAACAATATGTTAATTCTGCGGATTTTCCAAGAATTCTTGGCTTGACTGCAAGTCCAGGTAGTGATATTCTAGGCATTGAAGCTGTTTGCCAGAATCTTTTTGTTGAGTCTGTTGAAATTAGGTCTGATGAAGATCAAGATGTAGCTCCTTATATTAAAAAAAGTGATTTAAATATTCTTAAAGTTGAATTGTCTCCTGAATTGAAAAAAATTAAAACTCTTCTGGAAAAATGCATTAAGTCTCGTTTTTCTCAATTAAGTGGTTTAGGCATTAAAAGGGCAGTCACTAAAAAAGATCTTCTTGGTCAGCAAGCTCGCCTCAGAGTTATGATGTCCAAAGGTGAAAAAAGTATGGAAATTTTCAAGAGTTTAAGTGTTCTCGCAGAGGTTATGAAACTTCAGCACGCTCTTGAATTGGTAGAAACTCAAAGCCTTTCTGCTTTATTAATTTATTTTGATAAACTGATGAGCGATTCTGTAAGTTCCAGTGTCAAAGCCGTCAAAAACATTGTTATAGATCCTTCATTTAAAGAAGCACATTATCTAACAAGAGAATTATTAAAAAAAGGTGTTGAACACCCTAAACTTTCTTTGTTGAAAGAGAAGATTATTTCAATAACTAAAAAAAACAAGCTTGGAAAAGTTATTGTCTTCACTCAATTCAGGGATAGTGCTTCTCAGATCCTCAGTACTTTAAAAAATTCAAAAAATATCAGACCTGTTATTTTTGTCGGACAAGCAAAAAAAAACGGAACTGGATTATCTCAAAAAAAACAAAAAGAGGTGTTGGATCTTTTCAGAGATGGCGAATATAATGTTTTGATTGCAACAAGTGTTGCTGAAGAAGGTTTGGATATTCCTCAGGTTGATGATGTTATTTTTTATGAACCCATCCCTAGTGCAGTTAGAACTATTCAAAGAAGAGGAAGGACTGGAAGGCATGATAAAGGCAACATCACAATTTTAGTTACAAAAAACACTCGTGATGAAGCATATAGCAATGTTGCAAGATATAAAGAGAAAAGTATGAATAATATTTTATATGATCTTAAAAGACATTTTTCTGTTTCTGGATTAAATAATAATATGAATAATAATAACAATAAAGAATTTCAACAAACTTTAAAGACAAAAGAAAATAAGGTTCTTATTTTAGTTGATTACAGGGAAAAAGGTTCTCCTGTTATTAAACAATTATTAGAACAAGGAATAAATGTTAAACTTGAAATGCTTAATTCTGCTGATTTTATTTTAAGTCATAATTGTGGTGTTGAATTTAAAACAACGCAGGATTTTGTTAATAGCATTATTGATGGTAGAATTATTGAACAGATGAAAAAATTAAAACAAAAGTTTGAAAAGCCTGTTTTGATTATTGAGGGTGAAGAAGATATTTATTCTCTTAGAAATATTCATCCTAATTCTATAAGAGGTATGATTGCTGCCATAACAACAGGTTATGGAATTCCTATTATTCGAAGTAAAAATGCTGAAGATACTGCAGGCATTTTGTTTAGTATTGCTAATCGTGAACAAAATAAGGATTCTTCTTTTAATATTCATTTCACAAAACCAGGGAGTATTGAAGAACAGCTGGAATTTATAGTTAGTTCTCTGCCAAATATTGGTCCGCAGCTTGCAAAAGAGCTTTTATCTGTTTTTGGTTCTGTGAAAAATATAATTAATGCCAACATTGAGGATTTAAGCAAAGTTAAAGGTATTGGTGATAAAACTGCCAGACAACTTAAAGATTTGATTGAAAAAAAATATATGACTTCAAAAATTTGATTTTCTTTCAATACAGTAAATCACAACAATTTATTTATATCACTGACATCTATATGAATAATTATGATATCTCCAAGTATGCGTTTGAAATGGTATAAACAAAAAGCTGTGCAAGAGCACATTGTTAAAAATTCTGAAAATAAAGAGATTGCTGTTAACTTTGGAGGTGTGGGTTTTGGTAAAAGACCTGATGTAATCAAACATCCTAAAGATGTTCTTGAGTTTGCCAAAAAAGGAGCTACTTCTTTTCATTGTTCTGAAGAAACTTGGGATAATCCTCTTAATATTCAAACAGGTATGAGAAAAAAAGAATTAGATGAATTAAGGATTGGTTGGGATTTGATTCTTGACTTAGATTGTCCTGCTCTTGAACTTTCTCAAATCACAGGCCATGTTTTAATGGATGCTATAAAATATTATGGCATCAATAATTTTTCTGTTAAGTTTTCTGGAAATCATGGTTTTCACATAGGCATTCCTTTTGAAACTTTTCCTAAAACCATTAAAAAAAATCCGACTAAAAATTTATTTCCAGATGGCCCTAGAAAAATTGCTTCTTTTTTAAGAGAAAGAACTAAGCAAATTCTTGGAGATAAAATGCTTGAATTTTATTCTTTGTCAAAAATTGCAAAACTTTCTGGAAAAGATGTTTCAGAATTATCAGATAAAGGTATTTTTAATCCTTATAATGCTGTTGAAGTTGATACTGTTTTAATTTCTTCCAGACATTTGTTTCGTATGCCTTATTCTTTTAATGAAAAATCTGGTTTGGTTTCTATTCCTGTTCTTCCAAAAGAAGTACTGTATTTTAATAAAAAAAATGCTGAATTCAACAAAGTCAACTTAGATTTGAAATTTATGGATAGAAAAAAGGTTGTTAGTGGTGAAGCTAGAAAACTTTTCATCCAAGCTTTTGATTTTGAAGAGGAAAAAAAGCAGTTTATTGAGAAAAAAGAACTATCAAAAAAGATGTATGTTGTTAATGAGGAGTTTGAAAAAATTACTGATAAAATTCCTGAAGAATTATTTCCTCCTTGTATCAAAAAAGGTCTTAAAGGGCTTATTGACGGTAAAAAAAGATTTATGTTTATTTTGATTAATTTTCTTTCATCTGTTGGCTGGAATCTTGAAGAAATTAAAGATATTTTATCCAAATGGAACAAAAGAAATGAAGAGCCTTTGAGAGAAACACTCATTCAAGGTCAATTAAAACATAAGTTAGGAATTGGAAAAGAAGCAGTTCTTCCTCCAAATTGTGATAATAAAGCTTATATGATTGATATGCAGGTTTGTGAACCCGATAATTTTTGTAAAAAAATCAAAAATCCTGTTAATTATTCTGTTTTTAAGTATAAAAATATTAAAGCTGAAGAAAAAAAGAAACCTAAATCCAAAAAAATAAAAGAAAAAACAGAAGAATTAGAAAAAAAAGATTAATTCTTTGTTTTTCACTGCTTCGTTGCTTCACAAAACGTAATCTTTATAAAGTAAATACTAATTTTTCTGGTTTGCTGACTAGCCTGGGAGCAAAAGCGGCTCAGTACAGTCTTGTCAAAAAAGAAATTGATGATTTTATCATCTACCCGTTTATAGGTAATTAATTTCATTTTTGACACACAAAAATTTCATAAATTAGAATAATGGAATTTTTGGTGTTTTAAGACTTCTTAGGCTTAAGTTTGTATGAAAAAATGCCAAAAAAACATCATCCAAGACGAGGTTCATTGGCTGTTAGACCTAGAAAAAGGGCCAATAGTCAAAATGTTAGAGTTAGAAATTGGCCTTCTGTTTCTGATAATAAACTTCTTGCTTTTGCAGGTTATAAAGCGGGTATGACTCACATTCTTATGAAGGATACAAGAGCAGGCATTCCTGAAAAAAATGCAACACTGAGTATACCTGTTACAATTATTGAATGCCCTCCTCTAAAAGTTATTGGTCTAAGAGGATATAAAAAAGACGTTTATGGTCTTTGTTGCTCAACCCAAAAATTTGTTGATAATATAGCAAAAATCGATAAACATCTTTCAAAAACTCTTATTCTTCCCAAAAAAGAACCAAAAACAATTGAACTTAATGATCTTGATGAAATCAGAATATTGGTTTGTACTCAACCATCTAAAACAAATATTGGTAAGAAAAAACCTGAAGTGTTTGAAATTGCTTTAGGTGGTAAGCAAGAAGATCAATTAAAACTTGCAGAATCTTTACTAGGTAAAGAGATCAAAGCAAGTGATGTCTTTAAAGAAGGTGAAGAGTTAGATACTTCTTCAGTTACAAAAGGCAAGGGTTTTCAAGGCCCTGTTAAAAGACATGGAGTTAAAATTAGATTTCATAAAAGTGAAAAAACTAAGAGAGGCCCTGGTAGTCTTGGTCCTTGGCATGGCCCTAGAATGTGGAAAGTTCCTCATGCAGGACAAATGGGTTATCATCAAAGATCAGAATATAATAAACAAGTATTTTTGATTAGTGATAAAGCAAATTTGATTAATCCTAAAGGAGGATTTATCAATTATGGTATTGTTAAAAATGATTTTATTATGATTAAAGGGAGTATTGGCGGTCCTAAAAAAAGACTTATCAAATTACTTTATCCAATTAGACCTAATAAAAAACCTTTCAAATTATCCAAAATTGAATTTATTAGCCAGGAGTCTCAACAATGAAAGAAGTTAAGATTTTGAATTTAAATTGCGAAGAAACAGGAAAAATAAAACTTCCTGCCCAGTTTGAAGAACTTGTTAGACCTGATCTTATTAAAAGAGCTTTTTATGCTTTAATGAGTAATTCAAGAACGCCTTATGGTGCTGCCCCAAGAGCAGGTAAATGTCATAGCGCAAGATTAAGTAAAAGAAGAAGAAAATATAGAGGTAGTTATGGTAAAGGTATTTCAAGAGTTCCAAGAAAAATCATGACTAGAAGAGGAATGCAGTTCAATTGGGTTGCTGCTTTTGCTCCTGGCACTGTTGGCGGTAGAAGAGCTTTTCCTCCAACTGCTGAAAAAAATTGGAGTGTTAAGATTAATGATAAAGAAAGAAGAAAAGCAATCAGAAGTGCTTTATCCGCTACTTTTGATAAAAAATTCATTGAGTTAAGAAATCACAAAATTCCTTCTTCTTTTCCTTTTATTTTTTCTGATGATTTTGAAAACATAAAAAAAACTAATGAAGTTATTTCTCTTCTAAAAAAACTTGGTTTTGATGCAGAACTTAAAAGAAGTTCAAGAAAGAATATCAGAGCAGGTAAAGGCAAACTTAGAGGAAGAAAATACAAAAAAGCAAAAGGTGTTCTTATTATATCTGGCAGTCAAAAAGCTGACATTATGAAAAGTGCCAATAATATTCCTGGTGTTGATATTGTTTTTGTCAAAAACATTAATGCTTTACTTTTAGCTCCTGGAGGAATTCCTGGAAGATTAACTATTTACACTAAAAAAGCTATTGACCTGATTGAAAAGGAGGCTCTTTTTGAAAATGGAAACTGACAAAGTTATCAAACATCCATTAGCTACTGAAAAAGCTATTAAGTTGATGGAATCTGAGAACAAGTTAGTTTTTGTTGTTGACTTTAAAGCAAGAAAAGCTGATGTCAAAAAAGCTGTTGAAGAAATGTTTAATGTTAAGATTGTTGATGTTAATACAGTTATTAGCAAGGGTAAAAAGAAAGCTTATGTTAAGTTTTCTGCAGAAACTCCTGCTATTGATATTGCAACAAAGATGGGTATAATGTAAGATGGGAAAGAGAATCATACAACAAGCCAGAGGAAAAGGCGGTCCAAGATATAAATCTCCTAGTTTCAGATATCTTGATGATATAAAATTTAGGTCTTTGGGTGTAGAAAACGTTAATGGTTTTGTAAGAGATTTTACTAAATGCCCTGGACATTATTGTCCTCTTGCAGCTATTGAATTCGAGGATGGTTTTAGATCTTTTATGATTGCTCCTGAAGGATTAAGAGTTGGAGATAAAATTTCATATTGTGATAATGAAGTTGAAGCAGGTAATGTACTTATTTTGAAAAATATTCCTGAAGGAACTGAAATTTTTAATATTGAATCTATGCCTGGAGATGGTGGAAAGTTTTGTAGAACCTCGGGAACATCTGCTAAAGTTGTTTCAAAAACAGAAACTCAGGCAGTTGTTTTATTGCCTTCAAAAAGAAAAAAGAATTTTAATTTAAAATGCAGAGCTTGTATTGGGATTGTTGCAGGGGGAGGAAGACCTGAAAAACCTTTCTTAAAAGCAGGCAATAAACATCATGCAATGAAAGCAAGGAATAAGTTATATCCTTTAACAAATGCTTCTGCAATGAATAATGTTGATCATCCTTTTGGTAATAAAAGGACTTCAAGAAAAGCAAGACAAAAAGGTGCTTCCAAGTTCGCACCACCAGGAAGAAAAGTAGGTAAATTATGGCCTAAGAGAACTGGTAAGAGGAATTAAATATGGCAAAGAAAGTTTTAACATTCAAAGGTAAAACCTTAGAGGAATTAAAAGAAATGGGTTTAACTGAATTTATGGATCTTATCAAATCTCGTTCAAGAAGAACTTTGAAGAGGGGATTTACTGATGCTCAAAAAATTTTATTGAAAAGATTAAAGACTGCTAAAAAACCTTTGAAGACCCATTGCAGAGATATTGTTATTGTTCCAGATATGTTAGAGAAAAGAATTTTGGTTCATTCTGGTAAAGAATGGGTTGCTGTTGAAATTAATATTGAAATGCTAGGTAAAAAACTTGGAGAGTTTGTTTTAACTCGTAAAAAAGTTGCACATAGTGCACCAGGTGTGGGAGCAACAAGATCAAGTAAGCATTTGTCTGTAAGATAAAAATAAAATAATACAAAATGAGCGAATATAAATATAGCACGGAATTGAAAGAGAATATGTGTAAGGCAGTTGGACTTGGCTTGCCTATTAGTAGTAAGCAAAGTATTGAAATTTGTAATAAAATAAGAGGGATGAAATTAGATAAAGCTCTTGTTTATTTAGATAGTGTTATTGAATTAAAACAAGCAGTTCCTTTTAGAAGATTTACAAACATACCTCATCAAGTAGGTACTGGTCCAGGAAGATTTCCTATAAAATCAAGCAGTCACATTCACAAAATCTTGAAATCTGCTGAAGCTAATGCTCAATTTAAAGGTTTGAGTGTTAATAATTTATTTATCAAACACATATCAGCTCAAAAAGGTTCAAAGACAATCAGATATGGCAGACGAAGAACCCAAACAAAAAGAACAAATATTGAAGTTGTTCTAGAGGAGAAAAAATGATTGAAAGAAAATTTGTGAGAGAGAACTTGAAAGAATATCAAATTAAAGAATACATTACTGAAACTTTGAAAAATGTAGGTCATAGTGAAACTAAGCTTCAAAGAACTCCTCTTGGTGAAAAAATTATTGTTTCAGCTTCACGTCCAGGTCTTGTTGTTGGTAGAAAAGGAGAAAATATCAAAAAATTAACTAACACTTTAAAAAATAAGTTTGGTTTAGAAAATCCTCAAATAGAAATTGATGAAGTAAAAAATCCAAATCTTGATGCTCAGATCGTTGCAGAAAGAATTGCTTCAACTCTTGAAAGATTTGGTTTGCAAAAATTTAAAGGAATAGGACATAGAACTCTACATGATGTTATGACTGCGGGTGCTAGAGGTGTTGAAATAATTATGTCTGGTAGAATTCCTAGTCAAAGAGCTAGAAGTTGGAGATTCTATGAAGGTTATTTAAAAAAATCAGGAGATGCTAGTAATAATGTGTTGAAATCAATAAGTTCTGCTACCTTAAAAACAGGTGCAGTAGGTATTAAAGTATCAATCATGCCTCCTGAATTAAGACTTCCTGATGATGTTAAAGTTAAAGATGAAATTACAGAAGAAAAAATAGAAATTGTAAAAAAAGTAGAAAAAGAAAAACCAGATAAAAAAGAAACAACAAAGAAGAAAACCAATAAAGAGGTTAAGAAGAAATGAAAATTAAAGAATTACGTTCACTTAATCTGGAAGATTTAAAGAATAAAAAAATAGAAATTAGAAAAGAGTTAATGAAAGAACTAGCTATGAGCTCCACTGGCACTATTCCCAAAAATCCAGGAAAGATTGGTGCTATGAAAAAAACAATTGCAAGAATCAATATGACTCTTGCTGAGAAGGAGGCAAAGACTAAAGCATGACTGAAATTTGCCCAACTTGTGGACTTCCAAAGGACTTGTGTGTTTGTGAAAGTATTGCAAAAGAAACTGTAAAAATCACAATCAAAATTGAAAAAAGAAAATTTGGAAAACAATACACCATTGTTGAAGGTATTGATGGCAAAGAAATCAACTTGAATGATTTGGTTAAAACACTAAAAGCAAAGCTTGCTTGTGGTGGAACAGCTAAAAGCGGCAAAATCGAACTTCAAGGAGATCACAAACAAAAAATCAAGTCTTTGTTAATTGAAGCTGGTTTTGCACCAGAAACAATCAACATTAAATAATCACTAGGTGAAGTTAATGAAAGAAAAAATTGAAAAAATCGTAACCCATGGACGGGAATTCACAGGCGTTGTTGTTAGTGATAAAGCTAGTAAAAGTGTAACAGTTGAATGGGTGAAAAGAAAAAAAGTTCCAAAATATGAACGTTATGATGTGTTTAAAACAAAAGTAAAAGCACATAATCTTATTGGAGCAAAAATAGGAGATATTGTTGTAATAAAAGAGTGTAGACCATTAAGTAAAACAAAACATTTCCTTGTTACTAAAATAATAACTGATAAAACTGAAGAGGTTAGCAAATGAAAGCGTTAGGAAGTAGAGTGCCAAAATCTTTACCTCATTACGCAAAGATTACTGCATGCGACAATAGTGGTGCAAGGATTTTGAAAGTTGTTAGTGTTAAAGGTTCCAAAACTGTTAAAGGTAGAAAACCTGCCGCAGGCATTGGTGATTTAATAATGGCTTCAGTTGTTGAAGGCAAACCTGATATGAGAAAACAGGTTGTCATGGCAGTTATTGTTCGTCAAAAAAAATCAATTAGAAGACAAAATGGTTTAAGAGTTAAATTTGAAGATAATGCTGCAGTTGTCATTAAAGATAAATTTGGTAATCCTAAAGGTACTATGATTAAAGGCCCAATTGCTAAGGAGGTTGCTACTAGATGGCCTTTGATTGGTAAAGTAGCTAAAATTATTGTTTAAAATGAAAAATCAAAATAAATGGTGTAAGACTTGGAATAGAAGTGTCCAGCCAAGAAAGCAGAGAGCATATAATAAAAATTGCCCTGTTCATATTAGAGGTAATATGATGTGTTCTCACCTTTCAAAAGAACTCAAAGAAAAACATGGATTCAGGTCTATAAGAATTAAGAAAGGTGACAAGATTAAAGTTTTAAGAGGACAATTCAAGGGGGTTGTTGGAAAAGTTGAAACTGTTAATACTATTAGACAAAGAATTTTTGTTACAGGTGTTGAACAGGAAAAAATGGATGGAAGCAAAGCTCTGTATCCCATTCATCCTTCAAATGTTTCAATTATTGAACTTGATTTGAATGATAAAAGAAGGTTAGGTGAAAAGAAATGACTAAAAACCATTTGAAGAGGAATGTTGCAAATAAGAGTTGGATTCTCTTACGTAAAGAAAACAAATATGTAATAAAACCTTCAGCAGGAAAACACAAAATAAAAGATTGTGTTCCTTTAGGTTATTTACTAAAAAATCTTGGTTTTGTACAAACAACAAAAGAAGCTAAAAAACTTTTATTGTTAAATAATGTCCTTGTTGATAAGAAAAAAGTGATGGAAATTAAATATCCTATTGGTTTCATGGATGTTATTTCAGTTAATGATAAAAATTTAAGATGTGCTTTTGATAATAAAGGTAGAATTTGTTTTATTGACATAGATGAAGCAGATTCAAATAAAAAAATATGCAAGATTCTTGAAAAAAGTAAAGTGAAACAAGGAAAAACTCAATTAAATTTATCTGACGGAAGAAATATTCTTGTTGATAAAGATGAATTCAAGGTGGGTGATTCTATTGTTTTAGAATTGCCTTCTCAAAAAATAATTAAGAATTTATCTTTTAACACAGGAGCTCTTATTTTGCTCACCGGTGGAAAACATATTGGCAGTACTGGTTTTATTGAAAAAATTTTACCTAAGCATATTTTATTTAAAGATGAAAAAGGAAATAAATTTCCAACACTAAAAAAATATGGTTTTGTTATTGGAACAAACAAACCAGAATTTAAGATAAAATGAATCCGATGAAAAATATTAGGATGGCGAAAGTTACTCTCAACATAGGTGCTGGTAAAGATCAGACCAAGTTAGAAAAAGGAATCCAATTAATTAAATCAATTACAGGTATTGACCCTATTAAAACTGTTACTCAAAAAAGAATTCCTTCATGGGGTATTAGACCTGGTTTGCCTATTGGTTGTAAACTTACTTTAAGAAAAGATATAGCAAAAGATGTCTTGAAAAGAATTCTTGTTGCTAAAGAGAATACTCTTAACTTAACTAATTTTGATCAAAAAGGAAATGTTTCATTTGGCATTCATGAATATATTGACATTCCTGGTGTTGTTTATGATCCTAAAATAGGAATTATGGGTTTACAAATTTGTATAACTCTTGAAAAACCAGGATTTAGAATTAAACATAGAAAAATTAATGCTAAAAAAATTCCAAAAAATCATAATGTATCTCAAGAAGAGGCAGTTAGCTTCCTTAAAGATGAATTTGGAGTTATTATTAATATAGGTGATTCAGGTGATAGAAAATGACTGTGAGTGATTGGAGAAAAGCTTTCAAACAGCTTAAAGCTAAACCAGCGAAGTTAAGAAAGTATATCAAGCATAATGCTCCTAAGAAAAGGGGTGTTGGAAGAACAACTAAAAAATGTTCAAGGTGCGGCAGTCATGGAGGCCATATTAGCAAATATGGTGTTAACTTATGTAGGCATTGTTTTAGAGAACTTGCAACAAAAGTTGGTTTCAAAAAATATAGTTGAGGAAATAAAAGAAAATGTTGAATGACCCTTTAGCAAATGTTTTGTCGAAAATATTAAATTATGAAGATAAAGGTAAGAAAGAGTTAATCATACATCCTTGCTCTAAGATAATTAAAAATATTTTAAAAATATTTCAAGAAAAACTTTATATTGGCGAGCTTGAAGAAATTACAACCTCAAGAGGGGGAGTTTCAAAACTTAATTTAATTGGTTCAATTAATAAATGTGGAGTAATCAAACCAAGATTTAGTGTAACTCTTGATGAATATGATAAATTTGAAAAAAGATATTTGCCTTCAGTAGGTGTTGGTATTTTAATTGTTTCAACTTCAAAAGGTTTAATGACCCATGAAGAAGCTAAAAATAAAAAATTGGGAGGCAGGCTTATTGCTTACTGTTACTAATGAAAGAAGATCTTCAAGAAATTATTGAAATTGGGGAAGGAATTGAAGTTTCATTAGCTGGAACTATTTTAAATGTTAAAGGCCCTGCTGGAGAATTGTCTAAAGATTTTGAACATCCTAGAATTACAATTAAAGTAGAAGATAATAAAATAATTCTTGAAACAAAAAATGCAACTAAAAGAGAAAAAACTATGCTGAAAACTTTTATTGCTCATATTAAAAATTTATTAAAAGGCGTAAAAAATAAATTTTTGTACACTCTTAAAATTTGTTCAAGTCACTTTCCTATGAATGTTTCTTTAAGTGGGAAAAAATTAATTATCAAAAATTTTTTGGGTGAAAAGTGTCCGAGAAATTTAAAGATTAAGGAAGGTGTTGAGGTTAAAATTAACGGAGACCTTATTGAAGTTTCATCTTGTAGCAAAGAGTTTGCAGGAAATGTTGCTTCAGATATTGAATTACTCACTAAAAAAGTCGGCAAAGATGTAAGAATTTTTCAAGATGGTATTTATATTACAGATAAAGGGGGTAAAGCAGTATAATGACAGAAAAAAAGAAATTGTTGGAATTAAAGAAAGAGATGAATAAAAAAAGACCTGCTTTTACCAGAGAAGGTTCCCAAAATAGAGTTAGAATTGGAACAAAATGGAGAAAACCTCGCGGTTTACAGAGTAAAATGAAACATCAAGCCGCAGGACATAAAGCAAGAGTCAAAATAGGTTATAGAACTCCCGCAGAAGTTAGAAATTTAGATTCACAAGGTTATAATTTAATTAAAGTAAAAAATATTGATGATTTAGAAAAATTAGATATAAAAAAAGATAAAGCTATCTTAAGTGCAAGTCTAGGCATCAAAAGCAAGATTAAAATTCTTGAAAAATGTATTGAAAAAAATATTCGAGTTAAAAACTTCAAAAAAACATTAGATGAAAAAATTTTAGAATTTAAAGATTCTCTTAAAATGAAAAAACAGAAAAAAGAAAAGAAAGTTGTTGAAAAGAAAAAGAAGAAAACTGTTGAGAAGAAAGAGGAACTTGAAAAAAAAATCATAAGTGCTGAAGAAAAAAAGAAAGAAGAGAAAAAAGAAATGGATAAGGTTCTAACAAAACGAGGATAAAATGAAATTACAAAAAAGATTAGCCGCAAGTGTTGCAAAAGCAAGCCCTCATCGTGTTAAATTGAACACTGAAGAACTTTCAGCAATTAAAGAAGCAATTACTAAAGCAGATATTAAATCACTTATTAAAAAAGGTTTAATCAAAATTGCTCAAATCAGAGGTAAAGGTAATTTTCATTCAAGAAAGAAGAAAGCTCAAAAAAGAAAGGGCAGACAGAGTGGTCATGGTTCAAGAAAAGGTAAAGCTACTGCTCGTGAAAAACCTAAAAGAAAATGGATTAACAAAATAAGATCTCAAAGAGTTTTTCTTAAAACGCTTAAAGAAAAAAAATATGTTGATGATAAAACTTATCGAAACTTATACAGAAAAGCTAAAGGTGGTTTTTTCAGAAATAAAAGACATATAAAAAACTTCATTGAAGAACAAGGTTTAATTAAAAAATGAAATCATCAAAAACTAGAACTATAAAATATAGAAGAAGCCGTGAAGGCAAGACTAGTTATAAAACTAGACTGAAATTATTATTAAGTAAAAAAAGCAGAATTACTGTAAGAAAAAGTTCTAAGTATATTCGTGCTCAAATCATTGAATATGTTCCTAAAGGGGATAAAGTTTTAATAACTATTAGCAGTAAAATTTTGAAAGATTTTGGTTGGAAAGGTAATTTTTGCAATATTCCTGCTGCTTATCTTACTGGCTTGGTTTTAGCTAAGAAAACAGGCAATAAAAATTGTATTTTTGATATTGGATTGCAGACTTCAATTAAAGGAAATGTTATTTTTGCTTTTGCAAAAGGTTGTTTAGATGGAGGTCTTATTTTTCCTTGTTCAGAAAATGTTTTTCCTTCTGAAGAAAAAATTACCGGAAAACACATTGCAGATTTTGCAAAATTGTTAAAAAAAGACAAAGATAGATTTGAAAAACAATTTGGAAAACTTATAAAAAGTATGAATCCTGAAAAAATTGTAGACCATTTTAAGGAGGTTAAACAGAAAATCTTAGAAAAATGACTAAAGAAAAAGAAGAATTGGGAAAAAGTATTGAAGAAGAAAAAAACTTGAAAGAGTTAGATATTGAAGAAAAGCTTGAATTAGAAAAAGATATTATTACAGATATTCCTTTAGAAAAAAAAGAAAATTTAGAAGTGAAAGAAAAAATTGAAAAAAAAGACGGAATTGGTAAAGAAATTGAAGGATGGACTCCTAAAACCGAAATTGGTAAAAAGGTTAAAGCAGGAATTATATCAAATATTGATGAAATTCTTGATTATGGCAAACCTATTTTAGAATCAGAAATTGTTGATTTTTTAATTCCTAACTTAAAAAATGAGCTTTTATTAGTTGGTCAATCAAAAGGTAAATTTGGTGGTGGTGCAAGAAGAATTTTCAAGCAGACCCAGAAAAAAACTCCTGAAGGTAATAAACCATCTTTCTCTTGTGTTGCTGTTGTTGGGAATGAAAATGGTTATGTTGGTATTGGTTTTGGAAAAAGTAAAGATACTGTTCCTGCAAGAGAAAAAGCAATTAGAAATGCTAAATTAAATATTTTCAAGGTGCGGAGAGGTTGTGGTAGTTGGGAATGTAATTGTAAAACTCCTCACAGCATCCCTTTGGAAGTTGAAGGAAAATGCGGTTCTGTTAATATCAAACTTTTATCTGCCCCTAAAGGAAAAGGTTTATGTGTTGAAAGTGAGTGTGGCAAAATTTTGAAAATTGCGGGAATTAAAGATGTTTGGTCTAAAAGCTCTGGTCAAAGCAGAGTTAAAACAAATTTAGTTAAAGCTTTAATCAAAGCTCTTAAAAAATTAAGTAGTTATAAAATAAGTCAAGATTTTGGTGAAAAGGTTGGTCTTATTGATGGGAAAATTATGGAGAAAGAACAATGAGTAAATTAGCCATTATTCAGATTAGAGGAACAATAAGGGTTTCATTCACGGTTAAAGATACTCTTAAAAAACTTAAACTTAAAAAAAAGCATAATTGTAGAATTATTGAGGATTCTCCTTCAATCAAAGGCATGGTTGAAAAAATAAAGCATTTGGTTACTTGGGGAGATATTGATGATGAAACAATTACTTTACTTAAAGCAAGAGGTGAAGGTCCTGTTTTTGCTTTACACCCTCCCCGAAAAGGTTTTGGTAGAAAAGGAATTAAGATGCCTTTCCTTAAAGGTGGAAGTTATGGAAACAGAAAAGAAAAAATTAATGATTTAATAAAGAGGATGTTATAAAAATGGTAACTAATAGAACATCTAAATCAAGAAAGCTCAGAGGAGTAAGACAACATGGTTATGGCAAAACTCACAGGGGTGCTGGTAACAGAGGTGGAAGAGGCAATGCTGGAACTGGTAAAAAAGCTGATCAAAAAAAATCCACTAAGTGGGGTATCAAAAAATATTTTGGTAAAAGTGGTTTTGTCAGATTAAGAAATAAAAAAAATATTGTTTCAATTAATATTAATTTAATTAATGAAAAATTGGATTATTTTATTAAGAAAGGTTTTGCAAAGGAAAATAAGGAAGTTTTAGAAATTGATTTGAAAAAAGCGGGATATAATAAATTATTAGGTACAGGAACCCCTGTTAAAAAATTCAATATAAAAGTTTCATCAGCTAGTAAAAAAGCTTTGGAAAAGATTAAAAATGCTGGTGGAGAAATTATAACTGAGGTTTGAAATGTCTTTTTTGAAAAATTTACTTTTTAATTTACCCGAAGTGGCAGGTCCTGCTAAAAAAAAGCTTTCTTTCAAGGAGAAGCTTAAATGGACAGGTATTATCTTAATTATTTTTTTTGTTCTTGGTTTGATTCCTTTATTTGGTTTAGGAACTAATGCATTGACACGTTTTGAAATGTTGTCTGTTATTTTAGGAGCTAGTTTTGGAAGTATAATTTCTTTAGGTATTGGTCCTATTGTTACTGCAAGTATTGTTTTACAATTGCTTAATGGTTCTGGGTTAGTTAAGTTTGATCTTACTTCTCCAGATGGAAAAAGAAAATTTCAAGGAGTTCAAAAAATAATGTCATTATTTTTTATTTTATTTGAGGGTTTTATTTATGTTTTTATGGGTGGTTTAACTCCTCCTGAACAATTTATCGGAACTCCTATTTTCTTTCAGCTTCAATTAGTGCTTGTTGCTCAATTATTTTTAGGTGGTTTATTAATTTTATTTATGGATGAAGTGATTAGTAAATGGGGTTTTGGCAGTGGTATTAGCTTATTTATCGCCGCAGGGGTT
>CAZNAM010000002.1:0-25906 GCA_964571335.1 uncultured Methanosarcinales archaeon
ATTCCTCAAGATCCTGGTTTAGCACCTTTTTATACAGCAGGATTAGAACCAGAACTTACAGATGATGTGAATAAATATTTTCAAGATATACAAGAATATGAAAAATATATAGAACAATTACAAAATTATGATGAAGCATCAAAGAATTATGGAAATCCTCCAGTTGAACCTATAGAACCAGAATTTCCAGAAAATTTTAATTCTTTAAGTTGGGCAGAACAACAGACAGCAAAAGCTCAATATAACGCTGCATTTGAAAAATACCAAAAAGATTTTGAAAAATATAACCAAGATTTAGAAGTTTATGAAGCAAATATACCTAAACAGGAAGATTTTGTAACAAAAGTTATTCCTGCTTTACCAAATCCTGAAGATTATGCAGGAGTTAAAGAATATGAGTTGGCAAAAGCAGAATATGATGAACAAGCTATGGAATATGGCAAAAAATTGATGAGTTATTATTATGACTTGAAAGATTATTATGATAAAATAAAAGAGTTTAGAGGAGTGAGAGCACTTCCAAACTTACCTGTTGAGCCTCAAAAACCGGAAATGCCTACTACAATCTCTGATATTGATGAATATGATAAATTAATGACTAAGTACAATAAAGAATTGGCTGAATATGAAAAACAAGTAGATATTTATAATGAAGATTTAGCTCAATATCAAGAAGAATTAAAGAAATGGCAGGAAGATATGGAAGCAATAACTAAAGAATTAAGACAACAATTGTGGAAAGTTAAAGAAGGTGGAGAAGTTTTGTTACATTATTCTGATGGAAGAGTATCAATCTTGGCACAATTTAATGATGATGGAGAAATAATAGGAGGAACTTTAGAAAATTATGATGGTGATATTCAAAAATGGGTTAATGATGCTTCAAATGATAATGAAAAAGAAAAAAGACAAGAGATAAGACAAAGGTATGTTGATAATTATCTTGCATCACCATTTAGTTTTGGAAACAAATGGGGAGTGATGGATTATGCAAGAAAATTCGGATATGTTGTACATGCATTTAATGAATACAAAGGATTAGCTTCTTTAACAAGTTTCATAAAAGGTTTATCAAGTGAAGAAGTTGCAGAAAGTAAAGCAAAATTACAAGAAGAATTTTGTGTAATAGGTGGATTAAAACAATGTTTTACTTCAATACTATGTGATTCAGATTCTTTTGCAGGATTTAAACCAAAAACAGATAATTTTATCTTAGCAAAAGGACCAACAAAAGCAACATCACCAATAACTGCAATAATTGTAGGAGAGAAATCAAATCCAATAGAATTTAAAGGAGAAACAAGACAAAACCTAATTGATTTATTTGGAGATTACACTTATGTAAATGGAGAAAAAATAGAGTTCACAGACGGCAGATTAGATATTTCAGCACTTCCAATAACAATGTGGCTATATAATGTTCAATTAACAGTTAATAATCCAACACAAAAAGAAATAAAATACAATATTCAATTCAGAGGAGAAGACAGAATTGCAAACTGGTTTTCAGAAAGTCAACTTCTGAAAAATGGAGAAAGAATAAACAAACAGATACCAAAATACAGCACAACGGATTATGATGAAGTTTGTATAATTTTTGATGGAAGAGGAATAAAAACAGCAGAAGATATTTGGCATGATGATTTATTTTATGTTGATACTATAATAGATAATCGTATTAAAGAATTCTGTTCAAACTTAGAACCTGCAGGACCTGCAAGTACAATAGAAACAAGACCACAAGCAGCAATAGATAATCAAGGACTATTATTAACAGAAGGAGAAGGAATATGAACACAAAAATAAATTCAATAATTGGATTAATAATGATTATTATAGGGATATATATCTCTTATACAACAAAATGGTATTTTTTTTTAACAATTAGTTTAGCAGGAATAATATTTATCATCTCAAAAAATAAAAAAATAAATTTTAAGATTTTCTTAACTTCATTAAAACCGACAAAAAGAAATTTAATTATTTTATTAATAGAAGCAGTATTTTGGTTAATAGTTTTTTTAATTTTACAAGGAGCTATGATGCTGGTTCAGAGCAAAACTGCAATATTAGGAAATTTTGCAATGACGCAACAAGGATTAGATGCTTTACAAGGTAATTTATCAACAGCACAAGAAGTTGTAAGATATGTTGTGTTCTTATTTTTAGCATTTATCTTTATAACTTTAATTGTTTATTCAAAAACAAGATATTTGATATGGTCTTTAATGACAAAAAAGAAAATAACTATGAAAGGAATGTTTAGATTTTTCTGGCTAAATTTTTTATGGTGGCTGATATGGGTAACAATAACAATATTAATTTTAGCAGGAGGATTAACATCAACAACAATACCATTCTTACTGCTTGTTTTGTTGTTATATATCTTTTTAACAGCAAAATTGCATTATGAAATGATGAAGACAAACAGCATCAAAAAAAGTTTTTCAAGTGCTTTTGAAGTATTATCAAAAGCAACAAAGTATTTTGATGCATTTGCATACGTGATGCTTTTTATTGTAATAATAGTTTTGATAAGCATGCTGTTAAGCTTGATGAAAATTTCACCAAATATTATTTCAGGAGTATTATTGATAATCTTCATAGCATGGATAAAAATTTATTTCAAAGAATATATACAGAAATTTAAACTTTAAAAAAAGGGGTATTATGAGAAAAGGTCAAATTACTATATTTATAATATTAGGTTTAGTTCTTTTGATTACACTAGCTGTAGTGATATATTTTGTAAATACAGAAGCACAAAAACCATGGAAAGAAACACCAAAGATACCTGAAGATATAAGACCTGTGGCGGATATGATAAATGACTGCACTAAACAATCCTTAAAAAGAGGATTAATAACACAAGGATTGCAAGGAGGATATATTGATATTCCTGGATTTGTAACAAACAATCCAGATTCTTATATGACAGCAGATCCTCTTGGAGTTATATTGATTCCTTATTGGTATTATAATACAGAAAATAGAATACCAAGTTATAATCTTATGAAAATACAATTAGGAAATTATATTGAAGAAGAAATTCAACAATGTGTTAATTTTAAATCATTTGAACCAAAATATATGATAGAAAAGCTTGACAAACCAAAGGTTTTGATAACTTATGCAGAAGAGGAAGTTGTTGCAGAAGTTAAATGGCTTCTAAGAATAACAACTCCTGAAAAAACAACACAATTCAGCGACTATTATGCATTACAAAATGTAAAATTCAAACAAATGTATGAATTAGGAATTAAAATTCTTGAAGAAGAAAACAAACAGGAATGGCTTGAACAATTAACAATAGACTTCATGACTGCAGACCCTTCAATACCTTTTGGAGGGATGGAAATAACATGCAAACAAAAGAAATGGGATATTGACAAGATAAAAGAAAAATTAAATGATATATTATTTTACAATATTCCTTTGATTAGAATAAAAAATACCCCTCAATTAAAACCAATAGCAGACAGAAGTGTCTATGAAAATTTAAAAGAAAAGGGTGAAGAGATAAGAGAAGATCTTATTGCAGGAAAAATCAACAGTGTTGAGCTGGATGAAGAGATTCCAGAAGATATCTATGAAATAAATAAGATGACTTTTAATATTAATATACCTTTAACAAATATAAAAGCAGGATTTGTCTATGGAAATCAAAATTTATTATTAAGCACTTTACCTCATGACGGAAAATGGCTCAAAAGCAGAAATGCAAAAGGTTCAAAAAACTTAATTCCATTTTTCTGCATGAATCAATGGCATTTTACTTATGATGTTATTTATCCTATAAATGTACAGATAAAAGATGAAGAAGCATTTGAAGGAGAAGGATTTGTATTTCAATATGGTCTTCCAGTGATAATTAATGATAATTCTCCTGAAAGAATTAATTTTGGAGTAAGACAATTTGAACCAATATATACAGGAGCAGGATTTTGTGAAGAAACAGAAGATACTGAAACACAGATAAAAGTGTACGGCTCTGAACCATACAATCCTGTTGCAATAGAATTGAACAAAGCAAATATATCAATACAATGTGTAAATATAGAATGTAATTTAGGTCAGACAGAAATACAGGAAAATGGAGAGATACTTCTTAAAACAAGACTTCCAATAGGATGCGGGAATCCTCTTGTAATCGCCAAAAAAGACGGTTATCTTGAGACAAAAGACTGGCTTACAGATGATAAAATAGAATTACAAATGAAAAGTCTGCAGGAACTAAAGCCAGAATTTGTAATACAACCATTTCATAATTTATTAGATCAATGGCAGACAGAACAGAACAGATTTAATTTAGATAAAAATGAAAAAATAACATTATCTTTAAGATTAAAAGATTCTGATTTTGAACAATACTTAATTTTTCCAACAAATGAAACAATATCAATTGTGGAAGCGGATGAAGAATATGAATTAGAAATATATCTGTTGAAAAATGACCAAATCATAGGCGGATATAAAAATGAAAATTTAATTATTAATTATGAAGGTGTAATTGGGAAAGAAAAAATACAGTTTAATATTATTGAATACAGACCAAATCCTTCAAGTGAAGAAGAATTAGGCAAGATGCTTCAATTTTTAGATGATGGAATTTATATCAATGAAACCTATCAGGAAAGATTGAGACCTTTGCTAAAATAAGAATATGAAAAACATGACAAAAAATAAAAATATGAAATTAATTTTTTTCATTATTTTAATAGCAATAGCTTTTTTGATAATATCTTCTCAGGATACTTTTGCAATAGATAATAATTCTTCAAATACTTCATCAACACAATTATTTTTGAATGTAACACTTCCTGAAATTGTAAAAGACAATCAGATTACAATTCAGGGAAAAACTCTTCCAGGAACTGCATTAAAATTATTTGTTAATGGTAAAGAGAAAAAAAGACTCAATATAAATAATGAAAATTTCCTGATGTATAATGTTTATCTTGACAAAACAAAAAATAACATTGTTCTTCAAGCTGAAAAAGATGGACAGATTGTAAAAAAAGAATTTAATGTTGAAGTAGATTCCAAGCCTGCATCTATCACTGCAGAAGTCCCTGTAATAACAACAACATCAACAATGCAGATAAAAGGAACAACAGATGAACCTGTAACATTAACAATAAAAATAACAGACAAATCTGGAAATAATACAAAAATAATCAATGAATTTGCTAATGGTAGTTTTACAATAAATGCAGAATTATTTGAAGGAGAAAATAAAATTGTTATTATTGGAGAAGATAAAGCAGGACATAAAACATCACTAAAAAGAGAAACAATTTTAGATATTGGACCTCCTCAATTCTTATCCACTAATTTAGAAAATTTAAATCCTACATATAGACGAGATGTTAGAGTTAGAGGACAATTAAGTGAAAAAGCAAGTGTAACAGTATTTGTAAATGGAAAACCTCAAGAAACTATTTTAAGTGATGAAGACGGCACTTTTTCTGTTGACATTGAATTAACAACAACTTCAGGAAGTTTAACTATAGAAGAACAAAGACTTCAATTACAGGCAGGAGGAGGCTACAAAAATAAAGTTTATATTCAGGCAACAGATATTGCAGGACAAACTTCAACAACAAATGAATATGAAATAGAATACACTATTTGCGGTTATGGATCATGGTTTAAAACAACTTTTTCAGAACCTATTCCAGAAATATTAACTCCAAGACTTCTTCTTGAAGGATTGCAACAAAGCGGATTAGCTTTTGAATTAGAATATACAGGAGATAGAGATATAAGAATAAGAACAAATGCAATCAGAGCAAAAACATTAGCATTAAGCCCTTCAACAGAAAAAAGTTATGATAATAAATGGGTTACAATAAACACAGTAACAGCACCTGTAAGAGGATATGAAAATAAAAAAGTAAAAGGATATGTCCAGCTTCTTTTTAATCCAATGGATCTTTCTCCAGATGATAATGCTGCAACAACAAATGATAAACTTCTTGAATTAAGCGATTACAGAAAAGGAGAATGTCTTCTTCCAGGATTAGGATGTGCTAAATTAATGATGGAATTAGAAGTTCCATTTCAGGAAATAAAAAAGAAATGGGTGACAAATCCTTATACTAATCAACCAATAGAAGAAGAAATTTTAGAAGATAAGACACAAAAAATATGCATCCAGCAAGAAATAGCAATAGACCAATTAATACCTCCAAAATTAATGCCTAAAGGATTATTAAAGTTTTTTTCAAGTGCAATTTTACAACCTGCAATGGACGGAATAGACTTTGTATTAAAACCACTTGATTTTATTGGAAAAGTAACAACTGTAAGCTGTTTAATTGGCGGAATAGCAATGTATGCATTAAAAGTAAATGAAAATTATAATTGTTATGTAAGTTCTGCGGCAGGAGTTTTAACAGGAGACACTTTTGATGTGAGTGTAGCAAAAGCAGGATTATGTGAAGAAATATACGCTAGTTCATCACAAAAAAAAGAAAATTGTTTGAGCTGCACTGATGCTGCTAAAACATATCAAGAAGCTAAAAATGTACATCAACAAGTTTGTGATAGAGTTGCCTGTCCAGATGCTCCAACATTACAGACATTCATAAAAAGACAAACAGGAAAACTAAATAAAATAGCAGGTGGAGAAGCAATAAAAGGATTAGATTCAAAATATTTAGTTAATGGAGATTTATATGAGGGAAGTGACTGTGCAGCATGGTTAAAAGTTAATAATAAAGAAGGAAAACTGATAAATTATGAAGATGTAAAAAATATTTATTCAGAATATCTATCAGGCAAGACAACTGCAGAAGAATGTAATGGACTACATCCTGCAACACCTTCTTGTTGTGGTCAGGAATATATGAAAACATGGGGTTCTTCATGCGGCATAAGTGGAATAGAAGAACTAGACACTTTTGATGAAATAAAAGAAAGTGCATGTATTGCAGCAGAAAAAGTTGGACAAAATGAAGTTGAAGGACAGCAATGCAACAAATTATGGAATTCAATCGCAGGATTTTGCGAGCCAGACGGCGGAGCAACAACAGAAACAATAAAAGTTACAAAATTCTCTGACAAACAAATAAAAGATTTAGGATTATCAGAATTCAGTCCAGAACAAATGCTCTATATCTTCATGGTTCCTATGGATGAAGAAAATAAAAGAACATTAGGCTTGACAAACACAAAAAATAATTATTTAATACAATTAGGTTATGTTGTTGAAACACTTGATTTTGAAAAAAGCGATAAAAGCGGAATAATAGCGAGCACAAACAGGCATTATCTTACAGCAAAATTAGAAGCAGTAGCATTATCAAATACAGATCTGATGAATATTTTCACAACACAAGTAATTGATCAATATTATGAAAAAGGAACAATATCTGATGTAGATATTTCTAAATTTAAAACAGCTGTCTGCAATGCTGCAGGAATGTCTGGATGTATAACAGATTTGAAAGCAGAAGAATTATTTAAAAGAATAATAGAAAAAATAGGAACAGTAGATAAAGAATATGTTGTAAGACCATCAAGCAACATATTAAGATCAGGACAATGTGTCTGTCTTCCAGGAATTGTTGGAAATTTAAAATTATGGAAAGGTATAATGAATGCTGTAAAAAATTGCATAGACACAGTAAGATTGACAGGAGAAGGAAGTGAAGGAGTATGTCAGGCAGTATTTGAAAATTATCTATGTGATGCAATATATGATGGCTTAAGCTGTTTCTCAGAATCATACAGCGGAACAAACACAAATTCAAGAGTTGATGTTGATGGAATAAACGGAATAATGACTGCATTATCAACATCTGCGAGCGACATATCAAATGATATAGAAGGCAGATATGGAGAAACAGCATTGTTCAAAGCAATGTTTGTAGATCGAAAATTAGTACATAGTATATGTGCTTTTGCATTTACAGGCACATGGAGTTTAGATATTGACACATTATTTGACATGGCTGTAAATGAAGTTCCAATAGACAGCACAGTTTTGCTTTATCCTTGTTCAAGAAGATTTGTAGGATATGATCCGGGAAGTTATCCAACAACAGGATTAACAAGATGGATGTATCATTTTGGAGTTGGTGTAGCAGCAGGAAGTAATTTAGATTTAAGATTAAAATTAAAATGCAGTGAGGATTATACTTGCAGTGAAAGTGATGGTTATGCAAATGGACAATGTGACTGCAAAAATGGAGCAAGAGAATTAGAAATAACACCTGCAGAAATCTCAACAACAATTCCAAAAAATGAAGTATTTAACAGAGAGATATATGCGACATTGCAGGGAGACCAAAGTTTAGTCAGATATGATAAGGCAGAACTTTCTTGGAGCTGGACAGATTTAAGCGGAAAAATAAGACAGGAAAATGTTCAATGCAAGATAAGCCAGTCAGGAACACCACCACCTATATTTTGTGCATTTGATGTATTTACATTAAGCTTTAGATGTATTTTTGGAGAACAAGAAGGTTCAATAAGGTTCAGAGATTTAAATATTAATGCAAAACATAACTTAACAACAGAATCAAAAGAAAATCTAAATGTATTTTTGATTGATGAAGAACTCAATGCAACTCTAGGGGTGAGTCAAAAATATCCAACTCCTCCAAAAGATATCTATAAGAAATTCTTGACATGGTATTTGAAAGATAGTTCTGGCAGAATAATAATACCTCCAAAAGATTTAGAAAAAGATGAATTCCTTGGAAAATCAATCTTATCAACAAATGGAGATTACAATATAAAAATGTCTGATAATGGAATCAGAGGAGCAGAAAGTTTAGTGATAAATGAAAGTTGGTTGAAAGATTCATCACAGACAATAACAATATATGAATGGAATTATGGAGACACTTCATTACATTCAACACAAGCATTAACAAATTATAATGTTGAGATAACAACAGAAAATGGAAAACGTCTTGAAGAAGATATTGCGTTTGTAGTAGTAATACAACTTGTACCTTCAACTGATAAATATGAATATACTCTTTATAAAACAGATCAATCAACAACAGTTACAAAAGAAGGAGGTTTTGGTTTTGAAAAAATATTGAAAACAGAGACTCGTGATGATATAGAAGAAGTAGTTCTTGAATATACGAGCATAGCTGATCATTATAGGGTAAAAATTACAGTACCTAAAAAAATAAACAAAATAGAAGGAAAAAGAAAAGAGTTTAAGATAATCTACACAAAAGGAAGACCTATTTGCAAAGAGAATCCAACAACACCTCAGAAATTCACATTAGTTTTTGAAGCATTTGATTCAGACCAATATGGAAATCCAACAAAATTACAAAGCATAGATCCTTCTACAGGTTCTTTAGTTGAAATAAAACAAGACTTTTATGTTGTATGCGAAATGCTAAAAGAAAAAGTTGTTGAGAAAGTAACATTGAAACAAATAAAAGACTTGCTAACTGAATTAATAAAAGATGAAGAATTAATAAAAGAAAAAATAAAAGAATATGTTGATAAAGGAATAACTTTTTTTGGTAGTGATATAAACAGCGATGATGTAATAAAGAATATAAAAGAAGAATATCTGCCTGATGAAGAACTTTCTATGAGCAGTTTAAATACAATAATAGAATTATATAATGAACATGAAACAGATTCAGATAAAAAATTAAATACTAAAAATGTAGAAACTGTTCTGAGTTTGATGAAAGAAACAATAGATGCTATGAAAAATATTGAACAGATAAAAACAATCAATCCAACTCAGTCATTAGATTATGTTAATAAAATATTTGAATTATTTGAAAAGACATTAGAATATAAACAAAAATTATTAGCAGATGTTGAAAAATTGCAATATGAAGGAAGAACACTTTGTCCTGAAAGTGATTCTGATTTTGCATGCAAGACAATATGCGGGAATGACGAGCAATCAAGAACAGAAGATTATATTTGTCAAAAACAAGGATATGTCTGCTGTGAAAAGAAACCTGCAGAACTTGATGAATCAATTTTCAACATTTTAGGTTATATTGATACTTTGATAAAAGAATCAGAAAGTGCAGAACAATTGATGAATAATTTTAAAACAAAGATAGAAACTGAAGATGATTATAATAATATCAAAAATGATGCAACTTCTGCAGGAATTAATTTGAAAAACTTTATACAAATATTAAATACCAATAAAAATGATATTGAAGAACAAAAAAAAGATATTGAAAATGTAAAGACTGAGAGTCAAAAAGACAATTTAAGAAAAGAATATTATCTGGAAAAAATCAACAATCTGCTAGAATATCTGAACACTAAAAAAGAGCAGTTATCTGAACTTGAAAATAAAATAAGCAAATATGAAGATAGAAAAGAGGGAATAGTTAATAATTTGCGTTTAACAGAAGAAAATATTGGAGGATTAAGGATTTCTTTAGAAGATGTTTATAAATGGCAGTTAAGCAGTAATTCTGAAATATTCAGCGAGAGCAAAATATTCAAGAAAATGATAAATATGGTTCATAATTTTCTTTTTGATCTAAGTGATGAATTGGATTCAATAACAGATTCAAACTTTGAACAAAAATATGATGAATTAAAGATAAAAATAGACTCTTTTGAAGAAATAATTCCTACATGGATAAATGTTGCAAAACTAGAAGTGCTTGATAAAACAAATGGTTTAAATGAATTAATTAATCTGGAAAATGATTTTAATGATAATTCAATTGATATCGCGTATTTTGATATTGATGATATTGATTCAAAAAATTTCATTATGGCAACAGTAGCTTCGATTGAAACTTTAGATAATTTTAATACAAGATTGCTTAATGATTATGCAAAAATAAAAGGTAAAAATTATCTAAAAGATTTAATTTTTGGACAAAGAGCAGTAATTCAATTAGTTCAGGATTATACAAAATTATTTGAGATAAAATTAGATGATGCAGATATAAAAGAGATGTTATATGATGATGGTAATTTTATATCTGGCTTTTTGCTATCCTCTGTGACTGGAACAAAAACAGAAGCAGATGAAAAAGTAATAGAAGAATTAGAAAATTATTCTGTTCCTCTCGATCAATGCAGAAATGAAAAAGATTTTGGAAAACAAAAAGAATGTGCAACAGATATACTTAAAGGAATTATAACTGTTTTGAATAATTATATTGTTGGAGAAGAAAGTACATAAATAATTCAAAAGATTTAAAAAATATGAATCATTAAGGTGATAAAATGAAAAGGATAAAAAAAATAGGTGTAAGTGCCAGTGCATTATTGGTTATTTTTCTTTTATTAGGAATTGCAACAATTACAAATGATTATGCATCATCAAATACAGGATATCAAATCTTAGAAGCATGGTCTCCTTCACCAAATACATTTGGTCAGACATCAATACCTATGGCAGGTAGATCTTATTTAGAACAACCAGTTTATCAAACTCCTTTACAAAAAGCATTCACACCAAAAGATGTTCAATTTTATATAAACACAATTTTTATACCTCAATCAATGCCAGGGGATATACAACTTCCTGATAATAGAATTAGATCTTATGAAGGAAAATTTGGTCCATATAACTTTGATCCAAGAGAAGAATTAAGAGTAAAAATATGCTCACAAAATAGATATCAATCAGATTCTCCAGCTTGTGAAGAATTAGGCAATCTTGCATTAATAAACGGATATGTTGTTTTTGGATATGCTAACAAGTATGATGAATATATTGGTTATATGCCAAGAACACAATATACAGCATATTATGAAGTATATTCTAAAACAGGAATGTTTCTTGCAAAAAGCAATACAGCACATATAAGATTAAGCCCTACTGATTAATTATAATTGAATTTTATTTTTTCTTTATCTTTATTCCAAACTATTTCTATAACTTCACAATTAGCAGGAGATCTTAACTGGAACATGCTCTCAAGAGGCTGTTTCAACAAATAAACCAGTAAAGTTTTTATAGCACCTCCATGAGTTACTATTGCAATAATCTCATCATCTTTGTGTTTTTTTACAATATCTTCAAAGGTTTCTAAAAATTGAGATTGTAATTCTCTTAAACTATTTCCTTCAGGAGGTTTCCAGTCAGCTCTATTTTTTTCCAATTTTTCATCAATATCAGGAATCTTATTGTAAAATTCTTTTCTGGTAAGACCTTCTAGAATGCCAAATTTTCTTTCAGTTAATCCTTCATTTTTGATGATGCTGATTGCTTTATTATGACCTTCTGAGATGATTTCTGCAGTCTGTAATGCTCTTGACAGGGTGCTTGAATAAATTGCTTTTATATCGATGTTTTTGAGCTTTTCAGCTAATTCTTTAGCTTGTTTTACGCCATTTTTATTTAATGATGTCTGGGTATGCCCTTGAGCTCTTTTTTCAATATTCCAGTCAGTCTGTCCATGACGGATAAGCAATATTTTAACCATAATTTTTAATGAAAATAAGAGACTTAAAAAGTTTTTGGTGAGATGAAATAATTTTCAAAATCGCACATTTTTATGAAAGATTTGCAGAATTGTTGAAGAAAGATCTGTTCATATCAAAAAATTTGCTAGTTTTTCTTCAAAACTTGTTTTTAAGGTAAAATTAATAGAAATAAGTAATGATATATGTCATAAAAGATGAAAAACAAAAATTAATATGTAGTAATTCTTATCAGCAGGCAATATTTGATTTTAAAGGAATTCTATGTTTAAGTGAGAGATTAAATATAAACGAAATCAAGAAATTAAAAAGTAAATCTTCTTTTTCAAAATTAGAAAAAACAGCATTAAAACATAACATATCATTAACTCTTTGCGATAAAAATAATCTGGAAAAAATAAACAATACTTCTGAGACAGAAATAATAGAAACAGACAAACCTCTTGAACTTTTGGCAAAAAATTCAACAGAACATACTCAATATGGATTTATCTCAAAAAAAGGAATAAAATCATTATTTGGAAAGCACTTAAGGTTACAGCACACCCCTGAATATTTGAAAGGAATTCTTGGATTTAATAAATTACGGCTGGATATTTCTCAAAAATTTCATGATTCTTTGACAGAAATACTTGCAGATTATGATTACAAAAATGCAAGAAAGATGATTGAATCATATGTAAAACTTGATTTTGATTCTTTTATCTCAAAAATATATTATCTTCTTAAGCCACTTAATAATTCTAAACATAAAACCAAAAACAACAACTATGAAAAAAATGAATACAAAGGAAGAATACTGATTAATGCAGGATCTGATAACATTAATATACTTGAGAATATTGCAAATACTGTAAAAACAAAACTAAGTCTGCCTGCACATTCTTTTAGACATATTCCTTTTGTGGATGTCAGATGTCCAAAAAAAGAAATCATAACTGTTGAAAAAGAATTGCAAAAAAATTATGCTGCAAAAATAGCAAAAGAAATCAAATTATTACCTATAGAAAAAAGTTCAATACAAATATACAAGCCAACATATACAAATCTTGTGCAGATAGGAGCATATGAAGCACAAAATACAACAAAAGGAAAAGGAGTTAATGTTGGAGTAATTGATACAGGAATAGATTATAACCATGAGCAATTAAAATCAAGATTTGGAAGAATTCTTGGATATGATTTTGTGAATGAGACAGAAAATCCCTTTGATGATAATGGTCACGGAACACATGTTTCAGGAATAATTTCAGGAGCAGAATTAGGAGTAGCACCTCTTTGCAACCTTTTTGCATTAAAAGCATTAGATTCAAGAGGAATGGGAAGTGAAGCAGATCTTATTTCAGCAATAGATTGGGCAATAGAAAATGATATTCATATTTTGAATATGAGTTTAGGAAGCAGTATGCCTTCAATGGCAGAATCAGCAGCAATATATGCCGCACATAAAAATGGAATAATTCTTGTTGCAGCAGCAGGAAATGACGGAAACGGAAGCTATAATTATCCTGCGAGTTATAATAGCGTGCAGAGCATAGCTGCTGTTGACCACAGAAATAATCATGCTTATTTTTCAAATCATAATGATAGGGTATTTATTTCAGCTCCAGGAGTAGAAATATTTTCTTGTTATCCAAACAATACTTACATAGAACTTTCTGGAACAAGTATGGCAACTCCTCATGTTACAGGTGTTAATGCCTTGATGATTTCTTTACAAAATAATGCTCATCTCGAGGAGATCTTAGAAGCAACTGCAAACCCCTTAGGCAAAGGAAAAGATGCCCAACAGTATTATGGTGCAGGAATAATCAGGGCAGACAAAGCAGTTGCTTCTATACTCCAACCAGAGGTGAGAACATGAAAGGAATAATTTCTTATGAAATGGGAGGTGAAAAAAAAATAATTGAATTATTGGAAGAAAACAACCTGCAATATGTTAGAACCCTGCAGTCCATGAATTATATAATATTCAGTTATTCGATTGAACAGGAAGAAACTGTAAAAGAACTTTCTGAAAAAATTCAGGGTTTGAGTCTTGAAACAAAAGTTGAGAGAATAAAAGATCCTGAAATAGATCCAGAGGTGGGAAAATGCACTTTAGATTTCTAAGAAAAATGATATTTTATGGAATGATAATGGGCATTCCTTATTTGATAGGATATTGTAATGGACATGAAGACTGCAAATACAAAAAAGATGGTTTTGAAAAAGTCTGGGTGGAAAATAAAGAAAGAACTCTTGATGCTCTTGAAGGAATGACTGATTCTGCTTATGAAACCCTGAAAGATATAATTACAGATTCACGAGGTGAAAAAAATGAATTACAAAAAAAATGAAAAATTTGATGAAGTTAGTGAGTTGGAAGAAGAAGTAAATGATAATTATGAAGATTTAGAAGGGGATTTTGAAGAATTTAAAGAAAAAGCTCAGGATACTATTGGCAAATATCTTGAAAAATCAGGAAACTATCACCCAATAAGTCCTAGTTTAGAAAATTTAGCTTCACAGGAGCAATTATTGTTAATACAGGCATTTGTAGATTCTGATTCAATAGAAAAAGAATATAATGTTTTTGATAAAATGAAATTAGGAGTATCAAAAAAACTAAGTAAAAATAGATATAAACAATTAAAGTATGAAACAAATGAAAAAGTAATAGGAAAATGTGCACAAAGAAGAATTGAAAGATTAGAAAAACTAGGTAATGATGCAAGAGAATTGCTTAAACAAGCAAAAACAAATCAAAGTTCTTGTTCAAAAGAACAAAGAGAATTAATGGTAAAATATACTTTGGAATTAAATTCTTCTAAGAGATTTCAAGACATAAGAGCTGAAGCAGAACAATATAAAAGAAAATTAAATCATGCATTAAAGAAATCTTTAGAAGATGGAGATCTTGATAAAGCAGATGAAATCTCTCAAGCATGTGAAGAATCAGAAGAATATCTTTCAGAAATAACAAACTTATACAAAAAAGCGAATATAACAGCTGATGCAATACAAAGAAGAATGAAAATAGCATATCCTAAATATGTTCGGGCAGTATTATCTTATGAATTATTACAAGAGCAATCAATGAGCTTGGATGTTGCACATAATTTTTATACCAGCTTGTATAAGAATTTAAACCCTTCCAGAACATTGATGATGTTGGAATTTCAAAAATGGAATTACATAATGGATGAGTTCTTTTCAGAATATTCAGGAGAAGTAAAAAAACATGCTGAAGTAATATCAAATCTTCTAAAAGACAATAAAGATACATCTGATTTAAGTTCCTGGAAAACAGTTTTAGAAAAATACAAAAAATCAATAAACAGCAATCATGAAAAACTGTTTAAGGAATTGGAAGAAAATCAGAAATATCTCATAGATGTTGAGATTTTTTCTTAATTTTTTTTTATATTTTTTTATTTAAAAAACGAAATATTTAAATTTGTTTAAGTTTGGTTGGTTAAAGAGACTAAAAAAAGAATAAAAATTGCTGAAAAAGACATAAAAGAAGGACGAGTATATTCTCTTGAAGAAGTTAAAAAGGAGCTTGGAATATAGTCTATTTTATTTTTTAAGTTTTCTCTATATTTTTAACCAATTTAATAAACCTATTTTTAGAAAATATTTTTTTAATCTTTAAGAATAATCACTTTCTTTTCTTTTTTACTTCTTTTTTTAACTTTAACTTTTCAATTAATTCTTTGTATCTGTTTCTGATTGTGACTTCTGTGACTCCTGCAATCTCTGCGACTTCTCTTTGAGTTCTTTTTTCACCATTTATTAAAGTTGCAACATATAGTGCAGCAGCTGCAATTCCAGTAGGGCCTCTTCCTGATGTTAATTCTCTTTTTTGGGCCATTTCTAATATTTCAACAGACTTGCTTTGTGTTTCAGGTGATAATTTTAAGCTTGAGGAGAATCTTGCTATGTAGTCTATTGGATTGCTTGGCATAATGCTAATTCCTAATTCTCTTGCAATAAACCTGTAAGTTCTTCCAATTTCTTTTTTTTCAATACCAGAAGCATCGCTAAGCTCTTCTAAGGTTCTAGGAACTTCATGTCTTCTACAAGCACCATATATTGTTCCTGCAACCACACTTTCCATACTTCTTCCTCTTACTAGCCCTCTTTGGACTGCTTGAGTGTAAATCATTGCAGCTTCTTCTTCAATACTTTTTGGAAGCTTTAGATAACTTGATAATCTTTTTAATTCAGCTAATGCTAATTTTAAGTTTCTTTCAATAGCTGTTGAAATTCTATACTGCCATTTTCTTAATCTAAAGAATTTATTTCTATCTTTTCCTTGTAATTTATGTAAGTCAGCAGATTGTCCTACTTCTGTTCCAAGACCTTGATCATATTGTGTATAAGTCATAGGTGAACCTGTTCTTCTCTTGCTTGCAGCATTACTATCTTCAAAATCTCTCCAATCCTGTCCATGATCAATCATTTTTTCTTCTAAAACAAGACCACAGGATTTACAAGTAACTTCGCCTTTTTCTCTATTAACAAAAAGGTCTTTACTTCCACATTCTGGACATTTTTTTATTACATTCATTTATCTTCTGGACCTCTTCTTAGTTTTTTTAAGAATTTTATCTAGTTTTAATTTATCAATTAGTTCTTTGTATCTGTTTCTGATTGTGACTTCAGTAACTCCTGCAATATCTGCGACTTCTCTTTGAGTTCTTTTTTCTCCATTCATTAAAGTTGCAACATATAGTGCTGCAGCTGCAATTCCAGTAGGACCTTTGCCTGATGTTAATTCTCTTTTTTGAGCAACATCAAGTATTTCAACAGCTTTACTCTGTGTTTCTGGGTTAAGTTTCAGGCTTGAGGAGAATCTTGCTATGTAATCTATTGGATTGCTTGGCAGAATACTTATTCCTAATTCTCTTGCAATAAACCTGTAAGTTCTTCCAATTTCTTTTTTCTCAATACCACTTGCTCCACTTAATTCATCAAGAGTTCTAGGCACTTCATGTCTTCTACAAGCTGCATAAAGAGTGCAAGAAACAACGCTTTCCATGCTTCTTCCTCTTACTAGCCCTCTTTGGATTGCTTGTCTGTAAATCATTGCAGCTTCTTCTTCAACACTTTTTGATATTTTTAAGTAGCTTGATAATCTTTTTAATTCAGATAAAGAAAGTTTTAGATTTCTTTCAATAGCAGTTCCAACTCTGTCCTGCCATTTTTTTAATCTTAAAAATTTATATCTGGATTTTGAGCCTAACTTATTTAAGTCTGCAGATTGTCCAACAGAAGTTCCAAGACCTTGATCATATTGTGTATGTGTCATAGGAGAACCAACTCTGCTTTTGCTGTTCCCACCATTATCTTCAAAATCTCTCCAATCCTGACCATGATCAATCATTCTATCCTCAACAACAAGACCGCAGGATCTGCAGGTTATTTCTCCTTTTTCTCTGTTAATAAACAAATTTGTGCTTCCGCACTCAGAACATTTTTTTGTATGCTGCATTATATTCACCTGTAATAGTTAAGTTTTTAAATAAAGAAAACGCAAACTATATAAATGTTTCGTTTTATTTATAAAGAAAACCTATATATTTATAAAATTAGGTATATTTAGTTCAATGATTAAGAACAACACATAAAATAAAATTAAAGCAATGCCTTCTTTCCAGCTTAATTTTCTATCAGAATCAAGGAAAACGATGAATAAGAAAACAATAACAATCATAAAAATAGCACTAGTTAAGTAAAGAAGAAAATTTGCAGTAATTGGTGTTATGATTGCAGTAACTCCTAAAATTAAAGTTGAATTTGCAATAACACTGCCAATAAGATTTCCTAAAGCAAGATCTGGTTTTCCTTTTCTAGCAGCAATACTTCCAAAAACTAACTCTGGAAGACTGGTACCTAAAGCAATAAAGAAAAGACCTATTAAAATAGGAGGAAGCATAAATTCAAATGAAAGTTGAGATGCATATTTAACAGCATATTTTGCAGAATAATAAAGCAGAAATAAAGAAATTCCAAATAATAAAATGTTCAAAAAAATCTTCAAAAAACCTGCTCTTTCTTTATGCTCTTCTTTTGTTCTTTTGCTTAAAAGAACAAACATATAAAATGCAAAAACAACAATAAGAATAACACCATCAATTTTAGATAAACCCTTGCCAAGAAACATAAGAACCATTGGTAAAGTAGCAAAAACTAACATAAACCAAGAACTTTTTCTAGATTCTGCACTAGATTTAAAATCTCTTGCAAGAATAATTGTAATTCCTCCAACCAAAGAAAGATTGACAATATTACTTCCAATAACTGTCCCTAAAGCTAAAGCAGGATTTCCTTCAGTGGCAGCAGTAATTCCAACAAAAAGTTCAGGAATACTTGTCGAGAAAGCCATTAAAATAAAACTAATAACATATTCACTTAATCTAAATAATCTTGCTAAAAAGGGAAGTGTCTTAACTAAAATTGTTCCAGATGTAACTAATATTAAACAGGACAATGAAAAAAAGATTAAATCAAAAAACCATGTCATAATAAATATTTACCTCTTTTTAGATGATTATAATTTCTTTTTATTTAAATTTTTTTTTAATTTCAGCAACTAATTCATCAATACCTTTATTTTCTTTAGCAGAAATCAACAAAATATCTTTGTGCTTTTTCTTTATAGCAGTCATATCTTCTTTATTAGATATTTCTGATTTATTAATTACAGTTATAATATTTGTCCTGAATTCTTTTTTAATATCAGAAAATAACTTTTCCTGTTCAACAACAGTATAACCGCATTCTTCACTAACATCAAAAATAAAAAGAATCAATTTTGCAAGATGCCTGATTGCAAGAATGGCCTGTTTTTCAATGATATTTCTTTTTTTGAAAGGCCTGTCTAATAATCCAGGAGTGTCAATAAATTGTATTCGTGATTTTTTATCAGTTTCTTTAATGGTTCCCATCATAAGATTTTGAGTAGTAAAAGGAAAAGAAGCTATCTTGGGATCGCTTCCTGTGATTGCCTTAAGCAACGTGCTTTTTCCAACATTTGGAAAACCTGCTATGATAACTGTGTCAATTCCTGTCTTAATTGCAGGAAAATTTTTCATTTCTTTTCTAGCTTCCTCTAAAAAAGCAAGTTCTTTTTTTATTTGTTTAACAACAGAAGCAACTCGTCCATAGAATTCTTTTCTATAATTATTTATTTCCGAGCTTCTTGCCCTTTTAATCTTAAAAGAATAATCTCTATTTAATTTATCTACACTTTCAACAACCCATTTAATCGCACCTAAAGATTTTTTTAGAGTAACATAATCAAACATGGTCTTGATCAACTCTTGATAAAAAATATCTAAATTATCAATAGAAGGAAAACTTTCAAGAATATATTTTAATGCTTTAATCAGGGAATTAGATACTGTGCTTAGTCTGACAAGTTCAACTCTTCTTGACTTATCTAGCATAGACTGCTTGACTTTTTTGGATCTTTCCATCCCTGCTTGTTTAGAAGCAGCATTAAATGCCATATCCAAAAAGGCATCAGGCTTCTCTATCTTAACTAAATGCTGAAAATTCATATTTACAAAAAAGACGAGGTTTATTTATAAATCTTTGTTGAAACAGCTTATTTTTATTACTGTTTTGAAATGTCAAAATTAACCTGTTTTTTCCAAAAGGTTTATATTTGAGTTATTTGAAAATAGATTTCATGCCAAGAAAAGCAGAAAAAGAAGATGATTTTGAAGTTGAACCTGAAGATGAATTTCAGGACTTTCATTCACCAGATGCATATACTTTTGAAAGCGAACCAAGTGATGAAACAACATTAGACAGTGCTGATCTTGATGATTATCCTGAAGAATTCACTAAAGAGCTTGAGGAAGCAGCAAAAGAAGCAGCAAGAGAAGAGAAAAGAAAAAAAGAAGCAGAGCTAAAGAAACAAGGTAAATTACCTATAAAAACAAAAAGTAAAATAGTCAAATCAACAAATAGTGTAAAAATAAAGAAAAAAACAGCAGTTAAATCTTCTAAACCAATAAAAAAGAAAATAATCAAAAAAAAGATGTTAAAAGCAAACATAAAAAAAGATGATTCAGAAATAAAGGAAAAAGAAACAAAACCAAAAGAACAAAAAATAAAAAAAGAAACAAAAAATAAAATTAAAAAAGAGACAAAACCAAAGGAACGAAAAATAAAAAAAGAAACAGAGAAAAAAATGAAAGACGAAACAAGAATAACAGAACAACCAGAAACAAACATAAAGATTAAATCAAAAGAAGAAACTTCTGAGAATAAAAAAGACAAAAAGAAAAAAGAAGAAAATATAGGAATTATTGACTTTATATCAAATAAAGAAATAGCAATAGCAGGTTTTATATTTTTGATATTGATAGTAATTTTTATTATTTTTATGATAGGTGCTTCAAATCCACAAAATATTGATTTAGATACAAATGAAATACTTGAAGCACAGGAAATACAAAAAACTTCTGTATCGAATGAAACTGTTTCTGAAAATATACAAACAGTAGAAAAAGATATTAAAATTGAACCTTTAGAAAATTCTCATGTAAGAATTGTTAAAGGTTCTGGTCTTGAATAAATTTAGAATTATAACAAACTAATTTTTAATTTTTATTCATTTTTTAAAATGATCATAAACTATTTTCTCAAGCTGATCAAATCCATCTCTGAAACCAATCCTATCATTATGATCTGGTTGAAGCATCTGATTTAAAAGTTCTTTAAAATCAGAAAAACTTTTTGTAACAATTAGATTAATCCAGTTATCTGGAAAATCAGAAGATTTCATTAATTTACATGTTGACATTGTATTATTTTGATAAAAACATCTTTCCTGTAAAAATTTAAGTGGATTTAATGCTTTACAAATTAACTGCCCAAAAGAAAAAGTATCTGTTGTTGGAGTAATTTTGTTTTTATTATCAAATACTTGTTCAGGAGGAGCGATAACAACTGTTCCAAAAGGCATATTTAATTCATGATTTTTTTTGGAGTTAAGCTCATTATCTATAATGATAGCTTGTTTTCCATCATTTGAAACAATTAAATTTTCTGATTTGATATCTCCGTGAGATAAGTTATTTTCATGCATGTAAAAAATCCCTAAACCTAAATTTAACAACATAGACAAATTATTTTTGGGGTTATTTTTATTCATGAATTCCTGACCTGTTATCCCTTCATAAAATATAGATATAATATAACCAAAACCAGGACCTTGTTTATTAAAATTATATTCTCCAGAAAAATCAGTCATTTTCATGATGTTTGGATGATCTAAATTCATCAATTTATTTTTAACTGTATGAACAGGAAGTGTATTATAATCAAGAGCATCTTCTTTAAAATCAATTGGAAATAATTTATGAACATAATATTTTTTATCTTTATTATTAAATCCTTTAAGAACAAAAGTCCGACTATTATACATTCCCTGTAATATTTGATGAAATTCTACATTTGAAAATTCAGTTAATATCTTTTTCATGAATTCATCATATCTGATATAATCATTACTGTGTTGTCGGTCTTCACTCATGGGAAATAAGAAGTATGATTGTTTTTTAAATATTTCTGTGTTTTAATGTTTATTTGCTTTTTTTAATAAAAAACCAGTAATAACAAAAACTATCATTAATTTAAAGATTCCAAAAAAAGCTATATCTTTTCCAGTTGTTATTACAGAATATAAAGTTGCTTGACCAGGATAACCATATTTTAATTCAGCCATGCAAACAAACAAAAGGATAATTCCAATTCCTATAATCCATAAAGGCCAACATTGTTTTTTTTTCATTTTATCATTTCAATTATATTTTTAAAATTAAGATTATCATGCTCTTTTTTATATTTAGATGCAAGAGCAATTATCTTATTTTTTGTAAAAGTAAATTTCTTTTTTCTAAAAAAATTTAATCTATTTATTAAAAATTGGCAGAATTGAGTTACGTTATGAGGCTTTTTTGTTTTATACATCCTCTCAAAATCAATCAAGATTGGTTTATTTCTGGAAACAATAACATTAGTTAAAGGTCTGTGCAATTCTTCTTTGTTTACTTTTAATTTATCAAGAGTATTGCATTGTTCAAGAATGTTTCTAATTGCAGATTTTAATTGTGTTTTGTTTGCTGTTAAAATCCATTTATCAAAAGTTTTCCCAGAAACAAATTCATAAGCAAGAAAATTTTTCCCATTCAACACAAAATTAGGACCAATATTATGTTTGTTAGCAAATTTTAACCATTTGATCTCATTTTTAATTGCATTTTTTGCTTCAGATAGTTTTCTTTTTGTCTTTATTGAAATTATCTTATTTTTGTATTTTGCCTTATGAATTAATCCTCTCCAGCCTTTATCAAAAAATTTAATATCTTTAATTCCTTTTTCTTGTAATTCAAGAAAAGCAGGATTTTTATTGAATTGGTAGATATATAATTCCTCAAAAAACAGGCTTTTAACTCCGAGAAGTTTATTATCATAAAGCTGAGTGTCTGCAAAGTTTAAAATAATATCAGGTTTTGATAATGAAGAAAACAAAAGCATAATCATGCTTTTTGGTCTTAAAAAAGGTCGTGCCTGTTCTAAAAATTCAAGAATTATCTCAAAACCTTTTCTGCCAGCTTCAACAGTAACAAGTCTTTTCTTGCTTTGTTGAGGAAGATAAGGAGCATTAAAAATTATTGTATCAAAATAATTGTGATATCTTGAATTAAGATTTTTGAAAAGATTACTTTCAAGCCATGTGATTCTTCTTGAAAGTTTTTTACATTGTTCAATAGCTTTCTTGCTTATATCAACACCAACTACAGAATCAACATTTCTCTTGGATAGAGCAGCTAAAGCTTGAATACCTGAGCCAGTACCCATGTCAAGAACATTACCTTTGGCAAACTCAAGAACTTTTCTTTCCATAAAATAACTATCTTCTTGAGGATCATAAATTTCACTGAACTGCATAAAACACCTCTTTTAATATTTTAACAGGAAGGAATATCCTCAACTTCAATAGTCTGTCCTGAACAAAAATAAGTTCTATCTATCAAATAAACTTTAGGAGTGAATTTCACCTGTAAAATATCACCAATATTTTCAAAATAAAACTCTGTTTTAACAGCATTTTCTTTAAGTAAAGGTGTTTTAAGGATTCCTTCGTTAACATTAATACCTTCATTTCCAATTATTTTAGCGTTTATATTAGAGATATCCATATCAGGACCATTATCAAACCAAACTTGAATCTGATTACTATCTTTAATACAAATCTGAGGAACACCACCGATATTTATAATATTAAGTGAAGCAAGATCACAGCCTGTTTTTACTTCTTCTTTGCCTTGAACAAAAGCAGCTTTTTCTGCAATATAATCCTGACCCCAACTCATTACAAGAGCTCCAAGAGCAACAGAAAATGCAACTAGCAAAACTGTAGCCACTAAAGGACTTATACCTTTTTTTCCTATCATAATATACCTCTTTTTTAACTCTCAAAGCAAAACTACTTTAAAAAGTTTTTTATATTGTAGTTCAAAGAATAAAAATATGGAGCAAAATGCAGAACAAATAAGACAACAATGCATATTTTGCCAAATAGCAGATGGTAGAGTAAATGCAAAAAAAGTATATGAAGATAATAAATTCATAGGTGTTCTAGACATAAATCCTGCAAATCCAGGACATATTTTGCTTATTCCAAAAGAACATATTTCTATAATGCCTCAAATGGACGATGAATTAATCAAAAAAATGGGAATGGTGAGTAAGAAATTAAGCCAGGCATTATTAAGAGCATTACATGTGCAAGGAACAACTATTTTTGAAGCAAACGGCAGTGCGGCAGGACAAAGAGCACCACATTTTATGATACATATAATTCCAAGACTAGAACAAGATAATGTCGGATTAATTCCTGAAATGAAAAAATTAAATGATGAAGAAATAAAACAAGTAGAACAAGCAATATATGAACCCTTGAAAAAAACATTAGGAACTGCAATAAAACCCAAAGAAGCTCCAAAACAAGAGCTAAAAAAAGAACTTGTTCAAAAAACTAGTGCAGGACAAAGTGCTATAAATCCTGAATTAGATTCAATATCAAACTTTTTAACAAAATGACATGTGAAATTTGTGAAAGGATAAAGAACAAACAAAATATTGTTTATGAAGAAAAGAATGTAATAATTTTTGTTCCAAAAGAAGCAATAATACAAGGACACTTAGTAATTGTTCCAAAACAACATTTTCCCATAATGGAATCAATACCTGATGAAATTATTGAAGAAATGTATTTTGTAGCAAATAAAGCAGGAATAGCATTATTTGAAGCATTAGGAATACAAGGAACAAATCTTTTGATACAAAATGGAACAGCTGCCGGACAAGAACATCCTCATGTTATGTTAAATATAATACCAAGAAAAGAAAATGATGAAATCAATCTACAATGGACTCCAAAACAAATGAATGAAGAAGAAATGGCAACCTTAGAATTGCAGATAAAAGAACAGTTAGAGAAAAAAGAAACTGAAATGGATATTGATGAAGACATTGAAGAAAAAAATATTTCTGATTCTGAAGAGAAAAAGTTAGAGAAAAAAGAAGAAAGTCCAAAAATAAAAATCCTAACAAGAATTCCATGAATTTTTTTATATAAAATTATTAATTTTTATTAAAACATGTGCATTTTAAGTGTTCTAAAAACAATAGTGACTACTGCAAACATAGCCAAAAGTGCAACCATCACCAAAAAGTCATTTATTAACATTTTATTTATTCAATAACATAAATTCTTTTTTTAATCTTTCTAATTCTTTTTCATGTCTTCTTAAACTATTTCTTTTTTTAATCAATTTTCTTAAAATCATATTAATAAAAAATAACAAGACTAATCCTGCAAGAATGAAAATTATTATTTTTATAATATTTTCAACTTTTTCACTTTTTAAAGCATTTTCATAAAATGTCGCCATACCAACAGCAGTTTTTACTTTTAATTTTTCGGGTTTTGTTAAATTATCATAACCTACAAGATTCTCTACATTGATTTGCTGAACATTTTTTTCAGGTTCTTTATAACTGAACAAGTTTAGAGGAATATCAAAAGGTCTGTTCATAGAACAAATACTGCAAGTTTTCTCAGTGCTTCCTGCAAGTTTACTTACAATTTTAAAGTCAAACTTATATTCTCCTTCTTTTGAAGGCATGAAACTTGCTTTTCCATTTACAACTTTTAAACTAGTAATATAAAACCATTTGTCATTTTTATTTATGCTAACAATTAAATCACCATTAACAGGACTGTCTAACTGAATTGTTGAAGTTTCTCTTAAACATAATTTATCAATAAAAATGCCATAACTTATTCCTGAAGAACCACCACCTCCGCCACCACCAGTTCCACCAGTAGCGGGAGGGGTAGGAGGAGTGCTTGAGATAATTAATGATCTTGTTTCATTACTGCTGTTGCTATTTCCTGCTTCATCAATACAACTAACATTCCATAAATAAGTAC
>CAZNAM010000003.1:0-13249 GCA_964571335.1 uncultured Methanosarcinales archaeon
AACCATTCAAATTAACATAATCAAAGATTTTGCCATGACAACCAATTCCAGAAATAACAACAAAATTGTCTATATTAAAACCTTCATCAATAAGTTCTGAAATTATATCTCTAAAAATCTTCTCAATCAAGAAATTACCACAACCAGGACACCAAGTATTATGACAATCTGTATTAAGATTCATGATAATCTCCTCTTAAGCTCATCAACTGAAAAAGGTCTTCCATCATATTTCAAAATTTTCTTATTTATGATTAAACCAATATTTTCAAGAAGTTTAACCAATTGACCCTCAGAATTTTGTTCAACACAAATTATTTTTTTATTTTTTAATTTATCAATAATCTGTTGTTTTGGAAATGGTTCAAAAAATATCGGCTGGAAAAAACCAAAATTTAATTTTTCAGCAACTTCTTTAACACAACCTGCAGTTGAACCCCAAGAAACTAAAACAGTATCTGAACCTATATTTTCTTCAATAAAAGTTTCTTTGTCTTTTAAAAAATTCTTAACTGCTTCTTTTTTATTCAATCTTTTTTCAACCATCTTATTAATAATTTTTGAATCTTCAATTGTAATTCCAAATTCATCATGTTCATAACTATTAACTTTAACAACACCTTTATCTCCTGGAAAAGATAAAGGAGAAATACCATCTTTTTTTAAAGAATATCTTTTATAATCTTCAGGATTTTCATAAGTTTCAGTTTTTATAATTATTTGATTAATTTTAGAATCATCAAAAGTAAAAGAATAAGTGCTTTCACTCAAATTTTTATCAGATAACAAAATAACAGGGACATGAAACTTCCATGCAAGCTCTAAAGCAAAAGCTGAAAATTCAAAAGCCTGATCAACATCTGCAGGAGCTAAAACAATCTTAGGAAAATCACCATGACCTGCATTTATTGCAAAAAGCAAATCACTCTGTCCTGAATAAGTTGGAACACCTGTAGCAGGACCAGGTCTTTGAGAAAGAACAAAAACAACAGGAATTTCAGCCATACCAGAAAAACTTATTGACTCAGTCATCAAAGCAAAACCTCCTCCTGACGTGCCAACCATTGAAGGTTTTCCAGCAAAAGCAAAACCCTGAGCCATCATAGCAACAGAAATCTCATTCTCAGGATGAACAACAGAAATTCCAAAATCCTTTTTTTTAGAAGCAAGAACATGATGAATAGATGTTGCAGGAGTCATCGGATAAGAAAAATAACCTTTCAGACCAGCTTTAACAGCACCTAAAGCAATAGCTTCATTGCCTGAAAGCAAAGGAACAGGAGAGTTATTTAGTTTATCTAAAGATAAAAAATTATTTTTAACTATGTCAAAACCTTGTTTAGCAAGTTTAATATTATCATCAGCTCTTTTAGGAAGAGCTGCTTTAATACAATCACTAACAATATTCAATTCTTGATCTAAAATTTTTGCTAAAACACCAAAAGAAATAATATTTCTCATAATTGAAGGAAAAGAATTTTCATTTGTAATTTTAGTTAAAGAAATTCCAATACCTTCTGCATCAGAACAATCAGAATCAAAAATAATAATGCCTTCTTTTTTAAGGTTAGACTTGTGTATGTCAATAGTTTCCTGATTTAAAGCAATCAAAATATCAAAATTATCCCTTATTGCAGAAATAGGCTTGTCAGAAGCTCTTATTATTGCAAAATTATGGCCTCCTTTAATCAAAGAAGGATAATCCTCATAAACAAAAATATGATAACCTAATCTGTTAAATAAACGAGCAATAAGATTGGCTAATCTCTTAATACCATCTCCTGCTTCGCCCCCAACTAAAACAGATATATCATTCATAAAAGTCAAAATCATGAACTTATATTAAAGGTTTATGAAAAAAGAAAAAACAAATCAGATAACCAAAAGCTTTTTAAATAAAACTCAAATCTTGAGAATATTATGAAAATACCAAAAACAGTGAAAAGATACTGCCCAAAATGCAAAAAACACACTGAACAAAAGATACTAGAAGCTAAAAGAAAAAACAGAGGAAGTTCAAACCCATTAAGTACAGGAAGCAAGAAAAGAATCAAGACAAGAGGCAGAATGGGTGAAGGAAACCAAGGAAAATATTCCAAACCTCCAATAACAAAATGGAGAATGGCAAACAGAAAACAGAGCAAAAAATTAGATTTAAGATATCAATGCAGTATTTGTAAAAAAATGACTGTTCAAAAAACAGGAATAAGAGCTAAAAAAGTTGAAATGAAGTGATAAAATGAAAAATATGTTAAAAGAAACAAAATCAAAATTTATTAAAATAAGATGTCCTAAATGCAAAAACGAACAAATAATGTTCGGAAAAGCATCAACAAAAGTCAAATGTCTCATATGCGGAAAAATACTTGCTAAACCTCAAGGAGGAAAAAGTAAAGTAAAAGCAAGAGTGCTTGAAGTACTTGAGTAAACAAATAAATTTTTTTACACTTATGGCTGATAATAAAATTATATATCCTGAAGAAGAAGAACTTGTGCTGTGCACTGTAACAGCAATAAATCCTTATTCTGTATTTGTGACCTTAGATGAATATAATGGAAAAACTGCATTAGTACATATTTCTGAAGTCTCACCAGGAAGAATAAGAAACATAAGAGATTATGTTAAAGAAGGAAAAAAAATAGTCTGCAAAGTATTGCGAATCAACAAAGAAAAAGGACACATAGATCTTTCTCTAAGAAGAGTTAATGAAGCACAAAGAAGAAGAAAATTAGATTCATTAAAGAAACAGCATCTTGTTGAAAAAATCATTGAACAAATAGCAAAAAAACACAAAAAGAAAAAAGAAAAAATACTTGAAGAATTATCTGAAAAAATACTTGAAGAATATGATAGTTTATTTGATGCGTTTGAAAGTATAGTACAAGGAGAATTAGACTTAACCAAAAAAATAGATAAAAAAATAGCAGAAGATATAACAGAACTTGTAAAACAAAGAATCTCAATACCAGAAGTAACAATCAGCGGAATATTAACATTAACAACTTATAATCCAAAAGGAATTGACCTAATAAAAGAAACATTAAAATTATGTGAAAAAGCAGGAACAAAAGTAAAATATTCAGGTGGAGGATCATACACAATAGAAATAACCTCTGAAGATTATAAAACAGCAGAAAAAATCCTTAAAAAAGCATTGACTGATGCAGAAAAATTTGCAAAAAAAAACAAAGTTAATATGAATTTTGAAAGAAAAGAGGAATAGTTTTTAATAAATGAAACACATACTTAAATGTGAAAAGTGTGAAAAATACACTATGAAAAGCAAATGCGATTGTGGTGGAGAAACAAAAAGCACTAAACCACAAAGATATTCTCCACAGAAAAATATAAAATACAGAAAGATAGCAAGAAAACAAGAATTGGAAAAAAAGAGGTAAACCAAGCCAATGGCTTTAATCACAAAAGTAAAAGCAATAGAAATACTAGATTCTAGAGGAAACCCTACAATAGAAACTACAATATATAGTGAAAATAATTCAGCAACAGCAAGTGTTCCAAGCGGAGCAAGCACAGGAAAAAATGAAGCTGTTGAATTAAGAGATCAAGGAAAAAGATTTCATGGTAAAGGAGTTATGAAAGCAGTAGAAAATGTAAATAAAATAATTTCAAAAGAATTGATTGGAAAAGATGTTAATAAGCAGACAGAAATTGATAAAAAACTGGTAAATTTAGATGGAACAAAAAATAAATCAAAATTAGGAGCTAATGCAATACTTTCTGTAAGCATGGCAGTAATGAAATTATCTGCAAAAGAAAATAACATACCTTTGTTTAAACAAATAATGAAAACATTTAATCTTAAAAAAGCAAGAATGCCTCGTCCTTTTTTTAATATAATAAACGGCGGAAAACATGGAGGAAACAAGATAGCAATACAAGAATACCTGATAATGCCAAAAACAAAAAAATTCTCAGAAGCATTACAAAAAGGATCTGAAATATATCATCAACTTAAGAAGAACCTTGGAAAAAAATATGGGAAAACAGCAATAAATGTAGGAGATGAAGGGGGATTTGCTCCAATGTTTAAGGATTCAGAAAAACCACTAAAAGAAATAATGAATGCTGTGAAAGAATTAAAATATCAAAAAAATATCAAACTTGCAATAGATGCTGCTGCAACTAGCTTTTATGAACATGAAAAATATGAAATTAATGAAAAATTACAAACAAAAGAATGGTTAATGCGATGGTATATTGATATGATAAAAAAATATCCTCTTATAAGTATAGAAGATCCTTTTGAAGAAGAAGATTTTGAAAGCTTTGCTTTATTAAATAAGAGGATTGGAAAGAAAATTCAGATAGTTGGAGATGATCTTCTCTGCACAAATCCTGAACTTATTAAAAAAGCAATAAAATATAAATCCTGTAATGCTTTGCTGTTGAAAATAAACCAGATAGGAACAATAACTGAAGCGATTAATGCAGCGAAATTAGCTAAAAAAAATAAATGGAAAATAATGGTAAGCCACAGAAGTGGAGAAACAAATGACAACTTCATAGCACATCTTGCAGTAGCATTGGGATGTGGAGAAATAAAAGCAGGAGCTCCATGCAGAGGAGAAAGATTAGCAAAATATAATGAATTATTAAGAATAGAACAAGAATATAAAATAAAATTCTAACAATAAAAAAATTAAATTATTTATAAATTTTTTCAAACCTTAATTTTAAATTCATAAACAGAATCATAAGAATTATACAACTTCATCATAAGCTTGTCATTGAACTTATCAAAATACTGTCTAAAAGGTCTCATTGAATTTCCATGAGCAGAAATAGCAACATTTACCTTATGTTTTTTAATGAATTTTAATAAATCATTAATAAAAGAATTAACTCTTTCTTTAACCATTTTCATACTCTCACCATGAGGAGGTGGAATATTATAGCTTCTGTGAAAAAGATCATACTTTTCTGGAGAAGCTTTTTTTACAAAATCAAGATGAGTATAACCCTCTAAATCACCATAAGCTCTCTCAGTCATCCTATCATCCTGAATCACTATAAAAGTTTCTGGATGAAATCTTAAAACTTTTTTTAAAGTCTGTTTAGACCTTGTTAAAGAAGTTTGAAAAGCTATGCCTATTTTTTTATCTTTTAAACGAAGAGAAACAATCTCAGCATCTTCAAAACCTTGTTTTGTTAATTTAGAATCTCTCCAGCCAGTAAATCTTCTATCTCTATTAAAATCAGTCATTCCATGACGAAATAAAAAAATACTAACTTCTTTTTTCTTCTGTAGAGAACACTTTTTTTCTTTAATTATCTTAAAACCAAATTTTGGTTTGATTCTTGGAATTATTTTTCTCATGAGCAAAAAGAAATAAAAAAATTAAACAAGAGGTTCACCTATCTGCCAACAACAGTTATCTCCTATCTTATCAATAATATAACCTCTTTCCTGATTCATTTTCATCAAAGAACATTCAATATTTCTATATCCAACTGGACAGCCACTTCGTATTCCTGACTCAGTATCTTCATAAGCTCTATAATTTGGTTTAGAATCAAAAATATTGTTAAAAGCAGTTTTAGTTGCCTGAGTTCTTCCAGTATATTCAACAACAGTAGTTTCATCATTAAAAAAACCAGCTTTAGCACCTCTTTGTGCATTACCCCAATAATCTAAAGCAGCATAAGGCTGAGGATTATTATCATAATTAGCATAAGAAGGAGACATACCTTCAAAATAAAGTTGTCGATGAACAACATTTGCAGTACTTGTTCCTCCACTAAACATGAAAACAGCACTAACTATTGCTACAACAAAAACAAAAGAAATAACAATCATTGAAAAATGTTTTTCTTCCATTTAATTCACCTTAACAGATACAATAACTGTCTCCTAGTTGAATTACACTTTGCCCAGAACTGGCATAAGCATTAGCAGCATTCACACTTGACACTCTAAAACAATAGATTGGACAATCTTGGTTTTTAAGAGCTGTATAACTATTGTCAACATTATATCTTGATCTTTCTGAAGAAGCTGTAGCATCTGCAATTACATAATGTGCAATACCTGCATCATCATAAATAGCTACTTGTTTTCCTTTACGAATTAAATCCTGATAATTTTGATAATCTTCTGGAGGAGTAACCATTCCATCATATGCATATTGAATTTTGGCAGGATATAAATCTTGTTGCATCACAGCATTTCCAGTATTACCTGCATTATTTGAAAAAAGGAAAATGATACTAGGAATAGCAACCATAAAAATAAAAGCTAAAACTATCATAGAGAATTTTTTTTCTTCCATCTAAATCACCTCAAAAATTTAAAAAAAAAATAAAAAAAAATTAAACAGATTGGCTTTTACAGCATGCATTATTTCCATTCAAATATGCAACACTTGCTACGTCTCCATTCATATCTCTAATATGTGTTACACATTGCAAACCATTTGCCATAGCCGCTTGAGCTTGTTGCCAACTTGATTCAACAGGATATTCACCATATGGAAACATTCCAGATCTTGTTAAAATACCGCAACTTCCGCCCAGAATTGTTGCAATCTGATTTATTGCGTTATGATAGGTTGCTTCTGGTTGACCAGAGGTTCCTAAAACAGATCCTTCTTTTCCAATATCCTGATACTGAGGATATGAACCAGATGAATACTCGCCTACAACACCACTATAATAATCGTTTTCTCCTAATTCAACAGCTTTACCAGCAAATTGTCTTGAGTAGGGATTCCATATTTCTTGAATAGCTCCACCATAGACTTTTGCAGCAGGAACTGCGAATTCTCCAACAGCTGCGTTTTTTGCTCCAGTGAATAATAAAACTAATCCAACTATAGCAATAACAGCTACGATACCAAGAATCACCAAAGATATGGCTCTTCCACTTTCATTTGTCACACCTATCACCTCGTTTGGGTTTTTTTTGCAATTTTTATTGCATTATATTAGAAAGGTTTTTTATAAACCTTTCGTACTTATTTAACGTAATTTTACTTACGTGAATTTGATTTATTATTTTTTAAACTGTTGCCATCGTGTCAGAAATTTGACAACAGATATCATAGTTTCCATCTCTATCTTCATCGACACCTTCAACTTGCATTATTATACCAGGACATGATATCTTATCAACACTTTCATAATAATCTCTTAAGTCAAACTGGGTCTTAAATGCATTCTTTCCAGCATAGCTATATAATGCACAGGATTTTATAGCACCATAATTTCTTTGTGCAGCATCTTTATAATGTATAGTTCCATAATCTTTGTCTTGAATACCATAAGCAACTGCTGTTCTGTGCAAAACAGGCTCTGAAACAGTAGAACCTTCTGTCATAACTTCTGCATAAACACCTCTTTCAGCTGCAATGTTAAAAGCATTTGCATCTCGTGAATATGCGCCGCCATAAAGTTTTGGAGCAGAACTATAAAATGTAGCTAGACCTGCATTAGTAGCAGCGGAGAATAATAATACTAATCCAACAATTGATAAAATAGCGACAACACCTAGAATAACCATACTCACAGTATTATCTTTTTTTATGTCTTTAATCATTGGCTTTTTTTTATTTGCCATCAAATCACCTCAACCTCTTTTTTACGAGTTTAATATACTATTGACCATACTGAGTAGTATTTAAACCTTTCGCTCTTTTAGTCGTTTTTCTCCTCTTGAACTTTGAAATTATTGGTTTAAGTTCCTGATATAAAATTAAGATGATAGCAATTGAAATTGCAGAATCTGCTATATTAAAAGCAGGCCAAAAACCAAAATCAATAAAATCTATAACATGACCTAAGAAAATTCTGTCAATTAAATTACTTAAACCACCGCCAACAACAAGAGCAAAAGCAACTAAAATAATTGGAGGAGATGCAATAATTCTTCTGAAAAAAAAGAACACACCTAATAAAATAAAAAAAGTCACTAAAATAAAAATTAAATTAAATCCCTGAAAAACACCCCAAAAACCACCTGTGTTTTTGATAAGATGAAATTTAAGAAAACCAAAATCTAAACTAACTTTTTGAAAAATAGTCTTAGTTACCCTATCTAATAAAAAAACAACAGCAACAATCAAAAAAAATTTCTTAACTACCTCCATTTAACAATCTCCTCTTTATCTTTAAGCTGTTGTTCAATTTTCTCAAACTTTTGCTGTAAAAAATCTAACTGAGCTTTAATAGTTTCAAGCTTAGCAAGAATTAATTGATCATTATCTTGTTTTTGTTGAAAATGCTGAGGTTGAGACATTCTACGTTCTTCATGAATGTTAAGCTTATCAAAACTAGATCGATTAGAATGATTCATATTTGGTTGTTGAGAATGTGGAAAAGAAGATTCTTCAACATCACCTAACTGTTCTGATGGTTCTGTTATTCCTTTACCAAAAGGTCTAGGAGATACTTCTTCAGGATATTGATGCGGCTGCAAAGAATCTAAAGGCTTATCAATTCCTTTTTTTTCTTCAGCAAAATCTGATTCACTCTTTTTTTTCTTGAACATATTGAAAATACCCATTTTTACACCTCACAAAAATAAAAGAACTTAAAAAACTATAAATTGCTCTTCCAAGAACAGTATTACCTGAATAAATAGAATAAACAACATATGCAATCACTCCAAGAATTGCCAAAGTAACAATAATTCTAATAACTCCGCTAAGAAATTTGAAAACAATAATCATCAGAAGAACTGCTATAAGAATAATAATAAGAGAGTTATAACCAGTCAATTCTAAACCAAATAAATTCGACATAAACAGATATAAATAAAAATGTTTTAAAAAACTTTCCTCTATATTAAAAAACACCATAAACTTTAAAAATGAACTAAAAAACTTTCTTTATAATTGGGCCCGTAGCTTAGCCTGGTGGAGCGCTCGACTGATAAATTATATTCACAAGCGTTTAATTAGGTGAAAAGACTCTGAAATCGAGAGGTCCCGTGTTCAAATCACGGCGGGCCCATACTAATTTTAATCAGCCTTAGAAATCAGATAACATCAAAACAATTAGTTCCATCTTTTCTAGTCAAATTATTATTCAAAAAAGAATCATAAATCAAAACTAAATCACCAATATCAAAAACATTATTTGAATTTTTATCAAAATCAAACAAACAAGTTCCTGATTGAGAACAGAAAACCCCTGAAGAATCTGATAAAGAATCATTAACAAAAGTATTAAACAAAATAACAACATCTCCAATATCCATTTCTGAATTTAAATTTTGATCAAAATCAATAAGACAAGAACCAACATTAACAATGATTGAATCAAAAGAAGAGTGATTTAAATAATTAATTGCAGTGAAAGTTATATTGTGAATTCCTGAAGATAAAACAGCAGAAATATTATTTCCAGAACCAATAATACCCTCGATTGATGAATTCCATGTTCCAGAGATGTTATTATCAACCCAATCAAAAATTTCAGCAACAAAATCTACTTTTTTAGGTAAAAAAGAACCATCAAGGGGAGAAATAATTCTAACTAAAGGTTTTAATGAAGAATCATTTTTATTAACAACTGAAAAAAAGATTGTTTTTTTAGAAGTTAAATTATCAGAATCAACAGCAGAAATGTTTGCAGAATAATTCCCAACAGATAAATTTAATTCAAAACTATTTAAATAAGTCTTATTCCAAAAAAACCAAGTTACATTCAATATACCCTCTTTAATATCTGAAGCTGAAGCGTTGAAATAAACAGGACTTATCACAATTGAATTATTCAAAGGAGAATTTATTGTAATTTCCGGCTTATTGATTACAGGAACAAAAGATGTTTTATTTGTCAAAGAATAAAGATAAGATAATGCTCTTCCAACATCAATTCTTGGAAAACCCTGAACAAAAACAGAAGTTTGATTTAAAGAATCAATTATATCATTATTTGAAAGATTATTTTTTTCAGAAAATTCAACAAGTAGAGCCAACATTCCTGTTACATGCGGAGTTGCTTGAGAAGTTCCACTCAAAACACCATAGTTATTTCCAATAATTGTGCTTTTAATATTAACACCAGGAGCTAATAAATCAAGAGCGTCACCTCTGTTTGTAAAAGAAGCAATCTCATCATTTTCCTGAACAGCACCAACAGCAAAAGCTGGAAAGTAACAAGCAGGATAATTCACGCCATCAGAATAACCATTATTTCCTGAAGCAAAAACCAAAAACATATCTAAAGCAGAAGCAGAATCAAGAGCAGAATTAAGAAAAGTAGGACAATTATCTAAAGTGTGTTTTAAACCATTACCAAAACTTCCACTAATAATGCTAATGTTAAAATCAAATTTATTCTTAGCACAATAATCAATACCTGCAAGAATATCACTGGAAAAACAAACACCCTGAGCATTGCAAACTTTTACAGAGATAATATTTGCAGAAGGCGCAACACCTTTAAAGGTTCCATTGCTAGAAACAATTCCAGAAACATGAGTTCCATGACTTAAAGGACTATCATCATCAGAATCATCTGCTTCTGGTAAACCATTAGAACAACAATTATTAGAACAAAAACATTTCTGATTGATAATCCTATTATTAAAAGCAGAATGAGAATCATCAATACCAGTATCAATAATACAAACACCAACACCTTTTCCTGAGATATTAAAAGTGTTAAATGAAGATGCATTAATTTGAGGGATACTTTCAGCTAAATCAACAGAAAAAGCATAATCAAAAAAAACATCTTCAACTAAAGGATTTGCCAGCAATTCATTCAAACCATCTTCATTAACAGATACAACCATTGCAGGAACAACCTCATATTTTTTTTCAATAATAAGATCATCAGATCTTGAAAAAGAAAAAAAACCAACATTATTAACATCAGAAATCACTTCCTCCTGAATAACAGCAGTTTTTAATTTCATCAAATCAACTTTATTTTTTTCAGAAATATCTGCAACAACAGAACCAGAAATAATTGAAGAACTTGGCAAAGAGATTAAATTTTTTGATTGAGAAGATAATTCAGGAGATTTTAAAGTCACAATAACCTTGAACCTTTCTTCGCTAACAACTCTTCCAGTAATTGAACCATCAATAAGAAAAATCAAACTCATAAACAAAACAACAGACATTGTTAAAAGCAGAACCTCTTTTTTCATATTTATTAATGAACTTCTTTTATTTTTTAATCTTTTGCTATTATTTATTAACAGAAAACTATTTAATTAGATTTATATTTTAATGATATAATGAAAAACGAGGCAATAATATTATTATTAATACTTACATCAATAACAGTCTTAGGCTCAGAAATCAATATTGAACCTGAAAAAAGAGTAATCAATACTCAAGAAGAATTCTATATAGATATAATCCTTAATCTAGATAATGAAACAGCATATGGACTTGAAATGAAAATAAATGAACCAGAAAAAACACAAATAACAAATTATGAATTTCTTGAAATACCTGAAGTCTGCATGAAAACAGCAGTTAAAGATGAAGGATTAAAAATAGGAATCTTATGCCCAACAAACATACCAGAAACAGGACTTAATGGAACCAAAAAAATAATAAGAATAAGTTATCTTGTATTAGAAGAAGGAATAATAAATATCATTTCAAAAGATATATTTTTAAGCGATAAAAATGGAAAACAAATAGAAATTAATATTGTTGTGCCTGAAAAAATAACAATAATAGAACCAAACATCTCAATTGAATTAAAAACAGAAAATGGTTTTATTGGAGATAACCTTAACTCACAATTATGCATAAAAAGTAATTATAATTTAAGTGCTGTCAAAACAAAAATAAACATAGATGAAAAAATAGAAATAACAAACATAACAAGCTCACAAGATTTTGAAATAGAATATGATAATAATGAATTATTAATTTCAGGAAATATAACTGCAAATGAAAACTGCATAGAAATTGCTTTATTTGAAATAAACTTGTTACAAGAAGGGATATCCACAATAAAATTAAACAATTCAATCATTATTGAAGAAGAAGAAATAAGAATAAATGACATAACAGAAGAAATAGAGATAACAGAAAAAGAGCTATATCTTGAATGTACAGGAACTTTTGGTGAACAAAATGATGAAGTTAATATCGCAGTATATCTAAAAACAAATTATGCCCGAGTGGGAGAGCTTGAATTTGAACAAAGCTATGGTGCATACATTGAATATTTAGATACTACTAAAATGATAACACAAAATGCAACATTAACTGAAACAAAAGGAAATTATTATATTAAAATAGATATGACTAATTTAAACATAACTAAAAATGAATATATCTTAAAAATAAAATATAAAATAACTGCTAATTCTGGAATATCTAACTTAAATTTTGAAGATGTTCTAATAACAAATATAAATGGAACTTTGCTTGAACCAACAGAACATCAAAACTGCAAAATAACAATAGAAGAACCTGTAAGTTCTGACAGCACAAGTGGAAGTTCTAAAGGTAGCGGAACTGGAAGCAGTTCTTCAGCAACAGCAGGACAAAGTTCAAGTTCGGATTCAAGCAGCGGAGGAGCTAATATGATAGAAGCTTATTCTTCCTTATTGACAAATCAAGAAATTAATTCAGAAGAAGGAGTATTTTACACGCAAAAATCAAATGAAAAACAAGAAGAAAATAGTGAAACTGAAACAAAAGAAAGTGAAGATACAGAAGATGAAAGAAGGAGAACTGTTCCACTAATCATTGTAGCAATAACTGCTGCATTAGGAATTGCTGCAGTAGCAGTATTTGAATTAAGAAAATAAGTAAAAAAAATTAATTATAAATTTTTTTTTGATTTGGTAAAGGTTCAGCTTTTATCCATTGAAGTAAAGGAACAATAGTTCGATCATTCTCATTTCCAGGAGTATATTTATAACAAACAGTCACCCAATTCATATTATCAAGATAAATTTGAGGAGGATTAAAAGATTTTAAATTATTATACTCACAAGCTTCTTTTGGTTGAAATTGAACTAAAGTATCTCCAATATAATAATTCCCTCCGCCAATACTACCTGAAGAAAACTCACCTGTTATCTGATCAACTACACTGATAGAAGCGAAGATTGCAAAAACAAAAACAACACCTAAAACAACATAACCATAATTCATGATAACACCTCTTTACAAACATTATATTGTTAGAGTTTATAAATATTACTTAGAGAAATAGGGTTAAAAACAAGATAATAAAGGAGAAAAGATAAAAAACAAGGAAAAAAGAAAAACAAAAAGAATTCAAAAGAATAAAAAACGCCTC
>CAZNAM010000003.1:13349-25275 GCA_964571335.1 uncultured Methanosarcinales archaeon
AACAAGGAAAAAAGAAAAACAAAAAGAATTCAAAAGAATAAAAAACGCCTCCAACAGATTCCAACCTAGCAAGCTAGGTAAAGCCACTAAAGTGACTGATAAAAATGAATAAAAGAAAAAAACAAGGAAAAAAGAAAAACAAAAAGAATTCAAAAGAATAAAAAACGCCTCCAACCGGATTTGAACCGGTGACCTTGCGGTTAACAGCCGCACGCTCCAACCACTAAGCTATGGAGGCATGATTAAAAAGACAAAAAAAGGCCATTTAAAAGCTTTTTGGTTAAAAAGAAATATAATTTAACTTATACCCTTAAAAAAATCATAGTTAAAAAGGCATATTTAAAAATAAAAGTTGATTATACAATAAAAATGAATTATGAACTTGATTTAAAAAAAGTGATTGAAGAAATAAAAAAGAATAAAGCAAAGAAAATATGCATTCAATTACCAGATGGATTAAAACAATATGCAAATCAAATTTCTGATAAAATACAAAAAGAAACAAAAACAAATCCATATATCTGGTTAGGAAGCTGTTTTGGAGCTTGCGATTTACCATTACAAGTAAAAAATATTGGAGTTGATATGTTAATTCAATGGGGGCATTCACAATGGAACTAATAGAAATAATAATTGCCTGTGCTATTGCATCAATAGGATTTCTAATTGGAAAATTCATTCAAGGTTTTGCAAAAGAAGAAGTAAAAAAAGGTTCAAAAATAATCAAAATAATACAAGATGTAATTTATGGAGTGATTCTTGTTTTTTTATTTATGATCTTTGATATTAATTTAATAATATCTTTATTTTTAGCGACAGCAATAACTATATTTTCATTAGTAAAAACCAAAAAACCAAAAATTATCAGAATTTTAATAATGGCTATTACTCTAGCATCAACATTTAAAACAAAATTTTTCTTGATTATATCTGGAACAATATTTATCTATGCTTTGATGAATGGAATGATTGAAAAAAACTGGAAAGATGTAATAAAGAAAACTGCTTTATTACTCATATTATCCTTATTATTAATATATCTTAGAAAAATATAACTAATTTATAAAAGTTATTTATCTGAAAAAAGGAGTTGTCCAAGAAATATATTTAGGAGTATAATCAAAATTCTTATTTTCTTCAGAAATGTATAAAGGTTTATTACATTTACTATCTGAACATAAATCTGCTTCAATAACCTTGTTGAAATAATTAATATAATTATTCTTGCTGCCTGCAATCTTCAAAGGAGATTTTAAGCTAACATCTGCACCATAAATAAAACTATCTTCAGAACCAAAAAATTTAATTCCAAAATTATTCTTAATAAGATGATTATTCTTTAACTTAGTACTTTTACTATTCTGAACATTAATACCTAAATCATAAAAAAGAATATTGCAATTTTTAATAGTGACATTATTGCCATTTATCAAAGTTATTCCTGACTTTTGAAAATAATCTCCTCTAATAACTGCGCCATGACAATCAAAAATAAAATCATTTCCACTAATCTTAATGCCATTATCTAAAAAATAAATTTTATTACAAACATCAGTATTATTTAAATAAATACCTTCATCAATCAACTCAACACATCCAAAAGCATTTTGAATTAATGCCGAAATCAAAAATAAAAATAATATAACCAACCCTCTTTTTTTCAAATACAACACCCCTTTTTTTAAAAATTTAAAAATAAAGACCTTATTTAAATCTATGCTTATTTTTCAAATGATTTTGATAAACAAGAAAAGCAATAACATAAATTAATATTGCGAAAAATAAAAATAAAACTAATGAAAATTCTTTTTTTTCTTCCTTATTGATGTTTTCTCTGATAATATTTTCAATTTCATCTTCTTTATTTTCACCTTTTGAAACTGTCTCAAGCTCAGGAATGGGAAAATCATCAATAGAAATATTTTTTTCAGTATCTGAATTTAAGTCAGATGAATAACAATCAGAATCAACAGAATAATTACAATTAACACTGCAATAAAAATCATCATTAACACAAGGATTGAAATCAATCTGTTTATTACAAGAATTAACTTCACAAAATCCCTGATCAATATTTTTATTATTTAACATAACAGTATTAAACATGGAATTAATTGCACTAATCGCTTTAACAGTGCTTTTATCAACATTATCCCTTATTAAATTTTCATAAGAATCAATCATCCTTATACCAATTCTGCCTTTTAGAAGTGCATTATCTTCAATTAGAGAAAATGTAGCATTTTTCATTAAAATCGCAATATTGAAAGTTGCAATATTACAATTTCTAACAGTCACATTAGAAACATCTTCAACAGTTATTCCAACTTCACTTTTTTCAAAAATACCTCTTAATATGGCTTTATTACAATCTAAAACAACATTATTTTCTGAAATTAAAATTCCTGAAGGTAAATCAAAAGTATCATCACAAAAGATTGTTGAAGAATTAATATGCATGTTATCAATAGGCACAACACAATCTTCTGCAATAACAAAAAAAACATTAACAAAAAAAATTGTGAAAAATAAAAATATCATAAATAAATTAAAAAAAGTTTTTTTCATTTCTTCACCGTATCAGTAAATACAATAACCAAAGGTAAATAAAAAAATAAAAACATAGCTGTCGCAATAAAAAAAGAAAAACTTAACCCTTGTAAAAAAAGATATACAAAAACAAAAGATAAAGGCACAGGAATTAAAGGAATTAAAAAATCCTTAGATTTCCATTTCTTTTTAAAAAAATAAGTTATTAAGTTCATAAAGCGATAAAATAGCTAAAAGTATTAAAATCTTACTTTTTAAAAAAAATAAAAAAATACTGTTGTAACTTTAGCTATTACAGAACTTACTTTCCTAAATATTTTAACATGTACAAGGCACTCAATCCTACCAAAACATAAACAATCTTAGCAAGAATAGGTATTGAACCCAATACAAAATCTACCAAATCAAAATTAAAAAGTCCATATAGACCCCAGTTCAATCCACCAATGATTACTAAAATTAGTGCAACTAAACTCAGGAAACTTTTTTTTGCCATAATATCACCTCAAACAACTAAAAAACATAATGATATATATAATTTTTTAACGTAAAAAAGTACTTATCGTAATTATATGAATAAAAAATCACAAAGATTTAAATATTAAAACCATTAAAATGTAATAATGAAAAGAGGTGTTGAAAGCAGAATAGGATTAGCAGTGATAAGTATGATTATGATAATGCTCATATTTGGAATTGTGCTAATCCTTTCCGGCAGAACAGTGATGCCTGTTGCAAATGCAATAATCAATTCATATGATATTGATACACAAGTTCCCTGTCGTTCTGCTTTACTTCATGAAAATGTTCCATGTTATTTGCTTAAATGCAGAGGATGGAAACAACCAACATTATTAGGTTATGAAACTGTCAGAGAAGGAGAAACCTATGCAATGTGTGTATGTGCAAAAATAATCCATGGAAAGGCAATATATAATGAACAATCAATTAAAAAAATCCAAGTCCCATCAGAATAAAATTATTTTTGTGGGAATAAGTGCAATGATTGTTATAATAGCAATAGTGTTAATAGTTCAAAATAGCATCACTGCACAAGTAACTTCTGAAGAATTCATGAACAAATGCACCAGAGTTGTACCTAATATCAAATTGTCAAGACCTTTATGTGAAGCAGAAGGATATAAAGAATGTGAAGAAAGAAATCCTTTATGGCAATATGCTATGAGCAAGCCAAGCCTTTGTTATAAACAATGCGTATGGTATGTAAGAGATATGTGCAGAAAAAATGCACCATATAATTACCCCCATCTAAATTAAAAAAATAAAAAGAGGAAAAAAAATGGATATGAAAAACATGAGTCTTATTGTTTTCGCATTTGTCGCTTTAGCTGCTGTAATGAGTTTTATATATGTTTTAGGAGAACCTAATGAACCAAACTCCCCCACAGGACAATTATCTGGAGGACAAATATATGCTTCTAGTGGTTATAAAGTCATGAATGATGGCCAAGACGTATGCACAAAAAGATTTGACTGCAGGGGAAGACCAGGCATATTTTTAGATTATGATCCTGTAAGAGATATGTTCTTATGCGGATGCGAAGTAAATGAATTCATAGGCTGGAGAAGCAGAGTATATATTTACGGCTGATCAAAAAACAATTATTTTTAAATTTTGATTAAATTCTCTTAATAATCATGAAAATAAATGAACTAAAAATAGATAAAACAGCAATAAAAATACTTGAAAATAAAGGAATAACTGAATTGAGACCTGCACAAGAAAAAGCAGTGAAAGCAGGAGTTCTTGAAAACAAAAATATGCTAGTCTGCACACCAACTGCAAGTGGAAAAACATTAATAGCAGAAATTGCTGCGATAAAAAATATTCTTGAAAACAAAGGAAAAGTCATCTATATAGTTCCCTTGATTGCATTAGCCAATCAAAAATACAAAGATTTCAAAGAAAGATATAATGATCTACTCAAAATTGCTTTATCAATAGGAGATTATGATAATTCAGATTCCCACTTAATAAATTATGACTTAATAATCTGCACATCAGAAAAATTAGATTCTTTAACAAGACACCAAGCACCTTGGTTACATAGCATAAGCTGTGTGATAATAGATGAAATACATTTATTGAATGACATTTCTAGAGGTCCAACATTAGAAATCCTGATAACAACACTAAGAAAAATACTGCCAAAAATACAAATCATAGGATTAAGTGCAACAATCGGAAATTCACAAGAATTAGCTAATTGGTTAAATGCTGAACTTGTTATTGATAATTGGAGACCTGTTAAATTAAAGAAAGGAATTTATCTACAAGGAGAAATAGAGTTTATTGAATAAAAAGAAAATTATTGATTGATTTTTCTAAACATCAACCAGAAACCAAAGAATAACATAGGAATAGAAAGCCATTGACCCATTGTCAAAGGCCCAAATAACTCCATATCCTTAAGAAATTCTATACTAAATCTAAAAATACAATAAAGAATCAAGAACAAACCAAAAACTCTTCCTTTTTTAGGATTTTTCTTTGAATAAAATAAAAGTACAAAGAAAATTACAAGATTATACAAAGCTTCATAAATCTGAGTAGGGTGACGGAAACCAACAACTCCCTGAAATTTAACAGCCCAAGGCAAAGAAGTAATCTTTCCATAAAGCTCTCCGTTAATAAAATTACCAATTCTTCCAAAAAACTGAGCTAAAGAAACAGGAATAACCATAAAATCAGCTAATTTAAAGAAAGAAAATTTATTTTTTTTACACCAAATAATTCCTGCTATAATCATACCTAACAAAGCACCATGAAAACTTAATCCACCTTTCCAGAACATAACAATCTCAAGAGGATGAGCAAGATAATAAACAGGATGATAAACAAAAACAGCAAAAAGTCTTGAACCGATTAACATTGCTATTATTAATATGAAAAGAAGATTGTCTAGTTTTTTTTCTGTAATTTCAAACTGTTTTGTTTTTATTTTATGCTTCAGGAAAAAATAAACAATAAGAAAACCAATAACATACATCAAGCCATACCATCTGATCTCAAGAAAACCAAGATTCAAGATAACAGGATCAAGATTGTGGATAAAAGTCATTCATTTCTTCCTCTCTGAGCATCATAAAAAGATTTTAAGTCAGCAAGAGTTGTTGTTTCTTTAGGTCTTCTATCAGGCCTTAATCTTACAAGGCGAGGAAAACGCAAAGCAAAACCAGAAGAATAATTAGGACTTTTTTGAATCTCTTCATAATTAATTTCAATAACAAGATTTGGTTTAACTTTAACAGATCTTCCTTTTTCTTCAATAATCAAAGGTTCTAAAATTTCAGTCATCTCAGAAAAACTAACTCCTTCTTCTTCTTTTTCCTTAATACCTGTTCCAACTTTACCAATCTCAACAAAATCTTCAGAATCCTTATCAAAAATAGAAATAGTGAAACTTGAAAGCCACTTGCTTCTCTTGCCTTCACCCCATTCTGCACCTGTAATTACAGCATCAACAGTTTCCATAACTGGCTTGACCTTAACACCATAACCAACCCTGCTTCCTGGTTTGTAAATACCTTCAAGATTCTTGACCATTATCCCTTCATTGCCTGCATCAAGACTTTCCTGATAGAATTTTTCAGCTTTCTTAACATCCTCTGTAATAATCTGTTTAGCAAGAATTGATTTTGGACATAATTTTTCTAAAAGAGCTCTTCTTTCCTTGAAAGGTGTTTGAAGCAGACTTTTTCCATTGTGAAAAACAATATCAAAAACATCAACTTCAATAGGGAATTTTTTGGCCATAGCTTCAATATCATATTTTCTTCTTATTCGCTGAGAAATCCTCTGAAAAGGAAGATATTTTCCAAAAGTATCTTTGCCAACAATCTCAGCATCAAGCATAAAATCTCCTTTTAATGATTTAATATGCTTAACAACATCAGGAAATTGTTTTGTCACTTCTTCCAATCTTCTAGTAAAAAGCTTAATCTCTTTCCCTTTTTTATTGATAACAACCCTGAAACCATCATACTTATACTCAAAAGCAGCAGGCTTGCCAACTGTCTTAAAAGCTTCTTCAATAGACTCTACTTTCTGAAAAAGCATAACCTTGATAGGTTTTCCAGGAGATAACTTAGTCTGTTCAAGACCTTTAATACCTTTAGCTTTTGCAATAGAAGCAACTTCTGCAAAATCAGTCAAGATATCATAAGCACCCTGAACAACATTTGCAATTTCATTATATTTTTTTCTGTCAAGAGAAACCTTGTTCTCTTTTTCATCATATTTTATATCTGCCTTATCTGAAAAAAAAGCCCAAATAATAGAATCTCTTAAAGTTCCTTCACCTAAACCTACTCTTAAATCTTCAAGAACTGTTCTTACAACATACTTTGCTTCAATCGGAGTTGCACTTGTCAATAATTCAGCAATAAGACCTATTTTCTTATTAACTGTTCCAGAGCCTTCTAAAGTAGCAAGCTTTTGAAGATTATCAAAAACTTTTTTAACAGATAAAGAAGCACTAAATAATGTTTTCTGAGATTTAGTACCTGAAAAAATGAAAGAAACTTCTCCAAGATCCCCAATTTTTTTCCATTCATGAATGATTTCTGGATTAGATTTTCCAGTAGCTACAGCAATGGCCTTGATAATAATTTTAGCAGCAACACCAATCTTACGCTCATCATACTCTGGAAAAGTTTTTCCCTGAATAAGCAAATAAACTCTCTCCAGATCAGAATCAGGCACTTTTTTAAGGAATTCAGAAAGAATCTTGGTTTTTTCAAGTCTTTTTGAGGTAGATTCAAGCTTTCCATAAAGCTCTGCAAGAGATTTATATTTCATAAAAACAGAAAAAACTTACTTGTTTTTATTGGTTTTGGTGAGTGTGTCTTAAATTTCGCTAAACACAAGTTATTGGCTTCAAATTCTGATTGATTGGTTTTGAAAGCAGACATTCTTCGAAGGAGCCAACCCTCTTGTCTGCCTAGAATATTCATTGAAAGAATTTGATTAAAGCCAATAACATGATTTTTAAGACACTTTATTAAAAAATGCCTTTAAAAAAATTGTGGAATACAGCTCTAGAACTATACTTCTTAAGGCATATTAAAAGTAAGATACTTACCATTAGTTAAATGAGGTGAAACAAATGAAAGAAAAATCAAAAAGCTACAAAAGACATATGATTCCAACAGCATTTATAATGGAAGTAATTGAAAAATATATGATGGCGAGCAGTAATATTTAAAATGTATGAAGACCAACTAATAAAAATATATGAAATGGCTCAAAAAACTCTTCAAAAAAAGCGAAATAAAAAAAATAAGTCTGAATGACTTAGAAGAAGAACTAAGACAAAAAGAGGTTGATGAAAAGAAAGAAATAGAAGAAATTATAGATAAAATACGAGATATCAAAGAAGAACTGATTCTAAAACTCGATGAATTGAAAGAAGCAAAAATAGAAGAAAAAAATCAACAAATAATAAACAGAGTAGAATCAAACAGAGATTCATACATACATCAGACAAAAATGATGCTTAGAACAATAGAAAAACCAGAAAATGAAATTAAAGAAATTGATAGATTTATAGAAAAAACAACCAATGAAATTAAAGAATTCGCCAAAAGATCATCAAAAAGCTTTCAAATAACTAAATATCTGATTGGAAAAGAATTAGAAGAAGTCACTGGAAAAATAAAAGAAATAACAGAACAATTAAAATTTCTTGAAAATAAAAACAAAGAACTTGAAAAAATAGAAGAATTAAACAAAAAAATATTCGGAATTTCAGAAAAAACAGATAAAGAAAAATTATTGAAAATAGAACTATTAGATACTGAAAAAGAAATAGAAGAACTGACAAAAGAAAAAAAAGAAAAAGAACAAGAAATACATGAAACTGAAGAAGGAGAAAAATATCATTTATATCTTCAAGTAAAAGAAAACATAAAATTATCAGAACAAGATCTTGAAGAATTAAGAAGTAAACTCATTAACTTGTTTTCACCAATACAAAAAGCATTGAGGAAATATTCAAAAATAAGTCTTGAACCAAGAATAGTGGAAGAGTATGAACAAAATCCTTATTTTGCTTTGTTGGAAGATGAAAATCTTAAAATAATTACAATTCTTGAAGAAATAAAAAAAACTCTTGATAAATTAAATATTGAAGAAGATAAAATGAACAAAATAAAAGAAGCGATGATAAATATAACCAAAGAAAAATTAGAGCAAATTAAACAAGAAAATGTAGAAATAAAAGAAAATATAAAACAAAACAAAGAAAGAATAAATGAAATGACAATTTTAGATGATTTAGCAAAAATGATGAAAGAAAAAGATATTTTAGAAAGAGAACTAAAACAAAAAGAAGATTTTCTTAAGGATAAAAAAGAACTTTTGGAAAAAATAGACTTAAAAGAAGAGAAAAAAGATATAGAAGAAACTTACAGAGAAAATATGAAAGAAAAAATAATTATTTCATAGCTTTTTTTAATTTCTTTATGGCAATAGCAGGATCTTTTTCATTCCAAATTGCACTGTTTATACAAACAGAAGAAGGACGATATTTTTTAATCATATGAAGCGAGACTTCATTAACACCACCATCAATAATCACTTTTACTTTAGGATTTATCTTTCTTATCTCTTTAATTTTATTAAGAACATTAACTATGATTGGCTGACCACTAAAACCCGGATGAACCGCGAGAACCAAAACCAACTTAACTTTCTTAATATATTTCTTTACAGAACTAACTTTAGTTGTTGGAAGAAGAGCAATACCAGGCTCCATTTTTTTTGATTTTATTATCTCTATAACTCTATCAGGATTTTTAGTTGATTCAATATGAAAAATAAATTCTTCAGAACCAATTTGAGCAAAGCTAAGAACATATTGTTCTGGTTTAAAACACATCAAATGAATCTGTAATTTTAATTTTGTGCTAAAACGAATGAAATGTTTAGGCATAACAGTCATGTTCGGTGCGAAACGACCATCTACAATATCTAACTGAACTTTTTTAGTTACACCTTCTAAAGCTCTGATCTTTTTTCTGAGTTCCCTGCTCTCCTGAGCAAGAATTACCGGAATTATCTCCATTTTTCAAAATTTTTTATCTGATTTAACCTTCGCAAATGGCGAGGCTCAGAACTAAATTTACATGAAAGCCACTTTTTAATGATTTTCAATGCCTTTTCAGTAGTTAAAAACCATCCTGACAGACAAAGTATGTTTGAATCTTCATCTTTTCTGCTTAATTCTGCTTGTTTCTGAGTAAAACATAATGCTGCCCTAATGTTTTTGAACTTGTTTGCAGCGATACTTACACCAATACCAGAACCACAGATAAGAATACCTTTACTGTTTTTATTTATCTTTTTGCAAAGATTTTCAGTTATTAAAGGGTAATCATCACTATCAGTAAATTTTTTAGTTAAATCAACAAAATCCTTGTTCTTTTTCACAATACTTTGTTTAAGTTTAAAACCTGCATGATCTGAAGCAATAAATATTTTCATCTTTTCCCCTCAGCAATTTTTGATATTTTTTTGAAATTTTTAACTCCTTTATTTTTTATCCATTTTATTCTTTTTTTATCAGATGAAAATTTCAAAGCATCTTTCCAAATAGCTCTTCCTGCAAGAAAACCATTGCAACCACCTTTTATTGCCATCTTTAATTTTTTTTCAAATTCTTTCATATCTGCACCAGCAGAAAGCAAAACCCAAGGAAAATCAACCATGGAGATAATTTCACACATCTTAATACAAGAATCTTTTTTGTAAACAGACATCTTGCCCTTTTTCTTATATTCTTTGATGAAATCAAACTCACAAGGGAACTGAAGTTTCAGAATATCTACACCATATTTTTTCTTAGAAAATTCATCAAAAGAATTTACGACTAACAAAGGTTTTTGAATTGCAAATTCAAATTCAGACTGATTAAAAGGATAAACTATTATTTCAAGCAAAAAAGGAATCCTGTTTTTTTTACATTCTTTTTTCACTTTTTTTACCAATTCCTGTTGTTTCCTGAGAATTGTTTTATCTGTAAAAGGGTTGTAATATAAATTTAATTTAACTGCATCAGCTCCTAGTTTTTTTGCTTTATAGACTGAAAATCCTTTTTGAATTTTTGTTAAATAACCTTTTTTTGTCTTTTGAATATTTGAATCTTCAAGACAAAAAAGAACAGCACAATGTTTTTTTATGTCTTTTACGAGATTAGTGCAATAAATTGGATCAATAAGAACTGCAGTTGCATAAGGTGAAAGAGCTGTTATAATTTGTTTTTTTACTTTTTTAATTAAAGCAGGAGTAACTCTTTTATTTGATTGTTTAAGCATTCTCTTAAAACTATTTCTTTGATCTACCGCAAGCATCTTGAAAATGTTGTTTTTGTTGAATTTAGATAAAGAACTTTTCATAATTCAATCACCTTTGCTTTTTTAGAACGTAAAAGCTCTGATTTTTTAAGTAATTTTTCTTTTGCACCAAGATGAGAAATAACACTTGATGCCTGAGAATAACCCCATTGAAGACAAACATCTAATGGTTTTTTATTGATATATGCTGCAACAAAAGCAGAAGCAAAAGAATCACCTGCACCTGTTGTTTCTAAAATCTTTATTTTGTAAGGTATTAATTTCAATGTTTTTTTACCGTCAAAACAATAAGCCCCTTTTTCACCATCTGTGATTACAACAATAGGAATTGTTTTGTTTAATATTTTAAGCAAGGTTTTAACATCTTTTTTAGATTTAGTCAAATATTCGGCTTCTTCTTTATTTAATATCAATATTTTAGTTTTGTTCAATAAGGGCTTGAGATATTTTATTCCTTTCATTGCTAAATAAGTGCTTGGATTGAATGCAATGTTTGCATTGGTTGTTTTAACATATTTGAATAAGGTTTGTAAGCTTTTCCCTAATAAAGAACCGCAATAAATCCATTTTGAATTTGCTTTTTTGATATCTTTAATGTCTAGATTGTTGTTGATTCCTTTATATGCCAGTATTGTCCTGTTATTTTTCAGATTTGTAAGAATAATACTAAAACCTGCATCTCCTTGTTTTTCTTTTCCAAGAAAAGTTATCTTTTCTGTTTTTAGAATGTGTTTGATTAATCTTGAATTGTTTCCTTTTCCAAGAATCCCTGCCCATGCTGTTTTTAATCCTAATCTTGAGAAAGAAACTGCAGTATTTGTGCCTCCTCCACCTGTGCTAGTATGCATTTGGTCTATCAGAATTTTGGAGCCTATAGGAAGACAGACATTTTCATGACCATGAAGCTTGCTAAAATCTATCTGCTTGCTTTTTGTTTTTATGAAAACATCAACAGTAGCACTTCCGAATGTGATTATGTCAAACATTTTACCTCTTTTTT
>CAZNAM010000004.1:0-25004 GCA_964571335.1 uncultured Methanosarcinales archaeon
CACCCAACTTGCTCAACATTCAATTCAAATCAGTATAAACAATACAGTACCAGTCACCTTCAGGTGGCTCCACCCAACTTGCTCAACATTCAATTCAAATCAGTATAAACAATACAGTACCAGTCGCCTTTAGGCGGCTTTACCCAGCTTGCTGGGTTTGAATCCACCCTCCACAATTCTCCTTTTTACAAGCTTACTCAACAAAAACAATTTCAATTATCAAAAAACAGAAAAAGCACCAGTCGCCTTTAGGTGGCTTGACCTAGCTTGCTAGGTGGGAATCTCCCTCCGCTATTATTCTTACAAGCTTGCTCTTGGAAAAGTTTTCTTGATTTGTATCATTAAATCATCAAATGCTTCTTTTGCAGCAACATTTAGATGCCAGCTTTTTGCTCTGTGGCTTTCAAACATCTGTGTTGGTGCTGTACATCTTAATAAAACATGATATTCTTTTCTTGTTCCTGTTTTATGTTCTTCTTTTAGATGCACGACAAGATCTGTTTGATTATGCAGTATTTCTTTTAGTCTTTGATGTGTTTTTTCTGCCAGATTTTTTAGAAGACTTTTTTCGTCATATGTAAGCTTATCAAGCCCAACATATTGTATTACTCCCTCTTTTATCATATTATTTAATATTTGATTTGTATTTAAATAGTTTATGGACAAAAACTTTGTTGTTAGTGGCCTGAGTCAAATCCCTTAAATAGATTGTTTTAGCAGACAAGAGGGTGGGCTCCTTCGGAGAATGTCTGCTTTACATTAATTAAACGAGGATTTGAAATCACTAACAAGTCTTGTTCGATTATGCACAACAAACTTTAAAAACCCTCTAAACTATTATTTTATTATGAAAATTCTAGGTATTGATGAGGCAGGTAGAGGCCCAATCATCGGCCCTTTAGTCATCTGTGGCTTGATGATTAATGAATCTCAAGAAGATGAGTTAAAAAAATTAGGTGTGAAAGATTCTAAGCTTTTATCTGCTAAAAAAAGAAAAGAATTATACAATATTTTAATTAAAAAATTTAAATATAAAGTTTTTCTTGTTCAAACTCATGAAATTGATGAAGTTTTAGAAGGCACGAAATCAAATCTTAATTGGCTTGAAGCAGAACAGAGTGTTGATTTAATTAATGATTTTTCTCCTGATAAGATTATTGTTGATTGTCCTAGTAATAATATTAAAGCTTTTAAGGGTTTTATTTTAGAAAGATTGCTGAACAAAAAGATAAATCTGATTGCAGAGCATAAGGCTGATTTGAATTATCCTGTTGTTAGTGCTGCAAGTATTATTGCTAAAGAAGAGAGAGAAAGAGCAGTTCAAGAAATTAAGAACAGAGTTAATATTGATTTTGGCTCTGGTTATATGGCTGATCCTAAGACAAAATCATTTCTTGAAAAATATTGGAATAAATATCCTGAATTATTCAGAAAATCCTGGCTTCCTTATAAGGCTCAGACTAAAAAAAAATCTCAAAAAAGTCTTGGAGAATATTAAAGTTTATAAAGTCCGAATCTAAATTTATTGATGATGATTGAAGCAGAAAGTCGAAATGAGGATGATGTAATTTCTAATGAAAAATCAGCATTTAAATCCAAAACAAAGATTACTAAGGTAGTTATTGAAGGTTTCAAGAGTTTTGCTAAATATACTGAAATGCTTATGTGTGATAAGTTCAACATTATTCTTGGACCTAATGGTTCTGGCAAATCTAATGTTCTGGATGCTCTTTGTTTTGTTCTTGGCAAGTCAAGTTCTAAAAGTTTAAGAGCTGAGAAAAGTGCTAATCTTATTTATAATGGTGGTAAGACTAAGAATCCTTCTAAGCAGGCTGAAGTAAGTATTTGGCTGGATAATTCTGATAAATCATTTCCTTTATCTGATTCTGAGATTAAAATTAGCAGGATTGTAAGACCTAATGGTTCAAGTAAATACAAAATTAATAATAAAATTTGTTCTAGAGCAGAAATTATTGAGCTTTTATCTGCTGTAAAGGTTAATCCTAATGGTTATAATATTATTTTGCAGGGAGATATAACTAGGCTTGTTGAAATGAGTTCTATTGAAAGAAGACAGATTATTGAAGAAATAGCAGGCATTAATATTTATGAAGAAAAAAAACAGTTGGCTTTGAATGAATTAGCTAAAGTTCAGGATAAACTTAATGAAGCTGAAATTATTCTTAAAGAAAGAGAGAATTATCTTAAGGATCTTAAAAAAGATAGAAATCAAGCTTTAAAATATAAGGCGTTGAATGATAAGATTAAAACAAACAAAGCCAGTTTATGTAATGCCAAGATTGTTAATAAAAAAAAGTCTATTGAAGATTTCAATAAAAAAATTAGTGTTCTTGATGAAAAATTATCAAAGCTTAATGATACTATCAAAAAATATAAGGAAGATATTAAACAAAGAAAAGATGAAATAAATGATATTTCTAAAGAGATTGAAAAAAAAGGTGAAACAGAACAGGTTATTATTCAAAAGCAAATTGAAAATCTTAGAGTTGATGTTGCGACTAAAAAAACAAAGGTTGTTGATTTAGATAAGGATAAAAACAAATCTTTGGAAAAAATCAGAGAGCTTGAAGAAAAAATCAAGGATATTATTAAAAAAAGAAAAGAGATTGAAAATAAAAAAGCTGAATTTGTTTCTCAAAAAGATGCTTTAAAACAGAGCTTAAATAAATTATCTGAAGATATTGAAACATTCAGAAAAAAACATAATATTGATGATATTTCTGAGATAGAAAAACAGGCAGATATTTTTGATAAAGATATTGATTTAAAACAAAAAGAGATTGACGAATTGAGATTTAAACAACAAAATTTTTTGAGAGAAAAAGACAAACTGGATTTTCAGATTCAGACTATTGATGATAAATTAAAGAAGATTAATGAAATAAGACAGACTAATAAAGATGAGATTAAGGCTTTAGAACAAAAAAAGAAGGAATTTGAAAAAGCTGCTGATGAATTAAATGTTTTATTGGAATCTGATTCTAAAAGTGCTTCTCGTTTAGGTGAATATCGTAGAAAAATAAATGTTCTTCAGGAAGATTTAGCTAAACTTAATGTTAAACAGGCTTCTATTAAAGAAAAAAATCAAGGAAATCTTGCTGTTCAAAAAGTTTTAGAAAATAAAAATATTGGTGGTGTTTATGGAACTATTGCGACTTTGGGAACTGTTGATGAAAAATTCAGCACTGCTTTAGAAGTTTCTGCTGCTCAAAAAATGCACAGCATTATTGTTGATGATGATAAAATAGCAGCAAAATGCATTAATTTTTTGAAAGAAAAAAAACTAGGTGTTGCTACTTTTCTTCCTTTAAATAAGATTCAGCCTGCAAAAAATGATAAGAACAATTTCAAAGAAAAAGGTGTTTTTGATCTTGCTATTGACTTGATTGATTTTGATCCTAAATTTAAGAATGCTTTTTCTCATGTTTTTGGTTCTACTTTGATTATTAAAGATTTATCGACTGCAAGAGATGTTGGAATTAATTCTATTAGAATGGTTACTCTGGATGGTGATCTTGTTGAAAAATCTGGTGCTATGAGAGGAGGTTTTAGAAATAAGAAGTTTGCTTCTTTTAAGGATAAAGGTTTTGAAAAAGAAATTCAAGTTAAAGAATTAGAATTAAACACTTTGCAAAATAATATGACAAAATTATTTTCTGAGCGTGAAAAAAATGAAGAACAAATTTTTAGGTTGAGAGATGTTAAAGCGAATTTTGAAGGTGAAATTATTAAAGCAGAAAAATCTTTGCATGTTGATTCTGGTGAAATAAGTGGTTCTATGGATTATAAGAAAGAATTGTTAGAAAAAGCTAAAACAATAAATGCTGATATTTCAAAAAATGAAGATTCTATTTCAAATGTCATGAATGAATTAACTAAATTAAAAATCAATAAGCAGGAATTAAAGAATAAAATGACTTCTTTAAGAAGCCCTATTGTTCTTGCAGAACTTAATGCTTTTGAGGAAAAAAGAAAAGAATTAACTACTGATTTGATTAAGGTTGAAGGTGAAATTAATAATTTTGATTTACAAATAAAGGATGTTATTAATAAAGATAAAGAAAATACAGAACTTAACATTTCTGAGTTTAAAAAAGATACTAAAACTTTTGATTTTGATAAAAATACACTTTCTAAGGAAATTGTTGTTCTTGAAAAAGATCTTAAGATTAAAGAAGCAGAACAAGCCAAGTTTATGACTCAATTCAAATCTTTGTTTGAGAAAAGAAATAAATTAAGTGATGAAATTTCTGCTATTGAAGATAAGATGTTAAAAAATGAAGAGAACTCTAGAAAAGAAGAGTTAAGCATTAACATTTTTGATGCTGAAAAAAACAGGTTTAATTCAGAACTTTCTGTTCTTGAGGTTGAGTTTGAACAATTTGAAGGTATTGAATTGATAGACAAAACAGAAGATGTTCTTAAAAAAGAGTTAGTTAATTTTGAACGTTCTCTGGTTTTAATTGGAAATGTAAATATGCGTTCTCTTGAAGTTTATGAATCTGTTGAAAAAGAGTATGTTTCTCTTGTTAATAAAAAGAAAAAACTTAGTGAAGAAAGATTTTCTGTGCTTGAATTAATGGATGAAATTGAACATAATAAAAAAGATTTATTTAATGAAACTTTGCATGTTATTGACAAAAATTTCAGAAATATTTTCAATAAATTAACAACTAAAGGAGAAGCTTTTCTTGATTTGATGAATCCTGATTCTCCTTTTGAAGATGGTTTAAAAATTAAGGTTAAATTAACAGGAGAAAAATTTCTTGATTTAAGAAGTTTAAGTGGTGGTGAAAAAACTTTAACTGCTCTTGCGTTTTTGTTTTCTATTCAGGAGCATGAACCTGCTCCGTTTTATATTATGGATGAAGTTGATGCTGCTCTGGATAAACAGAATTCAGAAAAACTTGCTAAACTTATTAGAGATTATTGTAATAATGCTCAGTATATTGTGATTAGTCATAATGATTCTGTGATTTCTGAAGGTGATGTTCTTTATGGTGTTAGCATGAAGCCTGAGACAGGCATAAGTTCTGCTGTTAGTATCAAGATGGATTGATTTATATTTATTTTTTAGAATTAAATAATTTAATAATATAAGATAAATTTATGCACCACATCATTCCATCATCTGAAAAATAAAGCAAACTTCTATATGGTTTTGTTTCAGTATAACATTCATACATTGTTCCTTGTTTTTTAATTATTTTTTCATATTTTTTTATTTCTTTCATACATCTTTTTTTATCTGATTTAGCTAATAAAAGCATATACATCAAACCTACATTACTCCATACTTTATTTCTTTCCCAGGACGGAGATAAAATTTCATAAGAAATATGTTTTTCTTTAGTATAATTTGTATATTTTAAGGATAATGGTTCATTTAATTTTTCTTTTTCGATTTTTAAAATAACTTTTTCAAATTTTTTCTTATTTTTTACAAGTCCTGTCCAGAAAGGCATCACATTAGCATCTACTGCAAAATGTTTTTCTTCTATTCCATTATTAAAATATTCTCCATTCCAATATTTTTTTATGAATTTATTCAAATCTAATTTTGGTGCATTAAATCCTAATTCTTTAGCTAATTTGCTCATCCAGAACAGTATAACGCAGTCATAACAGCTTCCTTTTGTTGCTACAAAATCTCGCATGGACGAGTATTTCTCTTTTTTTATTAAACCAGTTCGCTTATCTAAAGTTTTTTTAAAAAATTTATCAACTTCGTTTTGTAAAAAAATTCTATATTTTTTAATCAAATCGTTCAATTTCAATTTTTTAAGAGAATAGAATAAATGTGCAACGCTATCAGGACTGTATAATTTGACAGGAAAATTAAATAAAGTTCCATTACCATGTATTGTGGTTGTAATTTTTCCAAATCTATAATATTTCCTCAAAGCATATTTTATTGTTTGTTTTACTTCTTCTTTAAATCCTGTTGCAATCAATGCATCAACACTTAATCCAAAATCTCTTGCCCAGAATTCTTTATAATTTCCCAAACTATTCTTTAAGTACTTCCCATTCCAACATTTTTTTGTTATTTTTCTGCATATTTGATTGGCATTACCTTTAAATCTATCATGCCCTATTATTTTTCTTTTAAAAGAACTGGAAATCAATTTTATTCCTTCTCTAACTAAACTCATTTTTCACCTTTTATTATAAAATCAATTTATTTCAATTTTATCAAATACATCAATCATTTTCTTAACAGTATCTTCCCATTTATATTTTTCTAATATTGTTTGTCTTGAGTTTTGTCCTAATCTTCTTCTTATGGCTTCATTTTCCAAGAGATAATTTATTTTAGTTGTTAGTATAAAAATATCTTTTTTTGGAAAAAATAATCCATTTGTTTTATTTACAAGATATTCTTTTATGCTTCCAACTCTTGTTGCAATTACAGCACATCCTGTGCTCATTGCTTCCATTGTTGCAAGACTATTTGTTTCAATTAAAGAAGGCATTACAAACACATCCATAGTTTGTAAATAAGGAATCACATTATTTTTTACTCCTGCATATATTATATCTTTATTTTTTGGAAATCCATTTGATATTTTCTTGCCAACAAGTAATAATTTTGTTTTTGGATGTTTTTTCTTAATTTTCATAAAAGCAGTTATTAAAGTTGGCACATCTTTTTCTAATGTTCCTATTCTTCCTATAAATCCTATAACATTATAATCAGGAGGAATTCCTATTTGTATTTTTGCATTTTTCTTATTTAATGGAGGAACAAACTTGTTTGTTTGTATTCCTAAAGGCAATATTTTTATTGGTGTTTTTATTTTATGTTTTAAAAAAATATTTTTTACTTCTTTTGATGGAGCTAATAATAATGTGCTTTTATTATAACAATATCTTGTTATTTTTTTCATCATAACTTTTATTATACCTCTAAAATATCTTACCATCTTAGGTGCCAAATACCATTCGATAGTATGTAAATAATTAACAATTGTTTTGTTGTATTTTTTTGCATTGTATGTCGCATAGATTCCTATTGGACCGATCATCTGCACAAATACAATGTCTGTTTTTTTGATTTCTTCTTTTAATTTTTTTACGTTTACATCTGCCAATCCTAATTTTCCAAATCTATGTAAAGATAATGGAAATTTTATTATTTTCACTCCTTGGTATTCAGGTTTTTTTCCTGTAAATCTCGGAGCAATTACTGTTATTTCATATTTTTTTGATAATTCAGGAATAAGTAAATCTAGAAATCTTGCAATTCCATCTAATCTTGGCAAGAAACAATCTGTTGCAATTAATATTTTCCTCTGTTTCATTTTATTTTTTGGAATACTTCTATATATTTTCCTTTGTAAAACCATCCATTAACTATAGCTTTCAAGCAGATATTGAATAATAATGAAAATATTATCCATCTTTGGCTTTTTTGTATAAACAAGGCTTCTAATTTTTGTTCAAAATTATTTGTTACATCTACAACAAGTTTTGGTTTATTTTTTTCTACTCCAAATATAGTCCAAACATCAAAACTATATACTTCACAATTAATTTTTTTTGTTTTTATGAATTCTTGCACTAAATTATATACTGCTTTATGATCGGGGTGTCTGTCTGTACTTGAATGGGTAAATATTTTTTTTGGTTTTTCTTTTTTTATTATTTCTGCTATTTTATTCTGCATCTCTTTTTGTTGTAATTCTTTTGCTAATGTTAAATCTTTTAATCCTAAATAAATTATTCCTGATCCTCCTAATAATCTGTCTGATTTGTTTCCTTCTTTTTTTCTTATTTTTGATACTACTTCTGTTTTCATGTGTGGTTGGATTTTTTCACCATAACTAAAAACAACAGTTTTTACTATCTTTCCTTGCTTTGAATACTTAATTATAGTTCCTCCAACACCTATTACTTGATCATCATTATGAGCACATAATACCAATATGTCTGCCATATTCTTATTATGAGTATTTTATTTTATAAAATTATCCTATAATTTGGTTTAATCAGAGGATTTTGAAGATTTCTTATTTTTTATCTGTTCTAATATTTCTTTAGGGTTTTTTTCTAATCCTATTTTTTTAAAAAATGAACAAACATTTTTTACATCTCTTTCAAGAAATTCTTCTGCACAGGGATTTTCTAATAATGTTGTCTGAGACATATCTATTAATACTGGTTTTTCTTTATAGTTTAGAATGTTAAATGCACTTAGATCTCCATGTATAAATCCTGCATCATACAATTTTTTTATTTGTGCTATTGTTTCTTGAAAGAATTTTTCTTTATTTTTAGGAATTTGGTCTTTTAGCATGTTTGCAGGTTCTTCATCTCCTATCATTTCCATTATTAAGATATTATATAAGAAACCATACGGTGTTGGAACTCTTACTCCTTTGCTTCGTGATTTTAGTAAATTACTATATTCCCTTTTTGCCCATGCAAATATTACTTTTCTTCTGTTTTTTTCTACGTTAAATCTTGGATCATGTCGGATATATTCATACATCTTGAAAAAATCACAAGTACTTAATCTATAAATTTTAACTATTACTTTTTTGTCTCCCTTTTTGGCAATGAATACATTTGCTTCTTTTCCCATTCTTATTGGGCTTTCTAATTCATCAAAATATCCTTTTGAGCTTAATTTGAAGATATTTCTTTCTGTAAAATCATCAAATACATGCTTTAATGTCTTGAATTTGTCTTTTGTTTGCTTCATTTTTATATTTTTAAGTTAAAGAATATGCTCTTGTTAAATGTTTTGTATATACACTGCATCACCTTATTTTATTTCTTTATAGTAATAAACCAAAAAATTTATAAAGGATGAGATTTATCATATTTTTGCCCGGTACGAGAGTACCCAGTGGAGTTCACGGCTTGTCCAAGCAATGAGACTTGGGGGTTAGTATTCCGGGCCACAAGCTTAATTAAGCTTATAGCAAACACGATGTGTTTGCTTATTACAAAAAGCAAACAAAATTTGTTATTTATTTGCTTTGAGTATAATATTCAATAAAACCAAAGAATAAGATCATCATTTCATTTGATTCACATTCAAGATGACCTTTAGACAGTGACTCATCATAAAAAAAAGTGCTGTCTAATAGTTAGTAGAAAATAATTCTTATTCTATTGGTTATATACGGAGATGAAAAATATGGGAAAAATTAGTCCAGTATCCTCAAAATATATTATCAATGCAACTATTGAAATTGAAGGTGTAGTTGACAGACCAGATGTAATTGGAGCAATTTTTGGTCAAACAGAAGGTTTACTTGGCTCTGATCTTGAACTTAGAGAACTTCAAAGATCTGGTAGAATTGGAAGAATTGAAGTTAATGTTGAAACTAGAAGTGGAAAAACATATGGTCAAATCATCATTCCAAGTAGTTTAGATAAAGCAGAAACTTGTATTGTTGGTGCTGCTTTAGAGATTATTCAAAGAATAGGTCCTTGTAATGCTAAAGTTAAAATCAATAATATTGAAGATGTTAGGGTTAGTAAAAGAACCTTTGTTATTGATAGAGCTAAGATTTTGCTTAAAAACTTGATGGATAATGTAATGCCTGATTCTCAGGAAATTGCTGATGAAGTAGCTCATAGTGTAAGAGTTATGGAAATTACTGAATTTGGCAAAGAAAGACTTCCTGCAGGTCCTGGTGTTGAAGAAAATGATGAATTAATCATTGTTGAAGGCAGAGCAGATGTTCTTATTTTATTAAAACATGGTTTTAAGAATGTTATTGCTATGAATGGAACAAGTGTTCCTAGAACAATTATTGAACTTTCAAAGCAAAAAGAAGTTACTGTTTTTGTTGATGGTGACAGAGGCGGAAATTTAATTTTGAAAGATATAATTAATGTTGCAGAAGTTGATTTTGTAACTAAAGCACCTGACGGTAAAGAAGTTGAAGAGCTTACAAAGAAGGAAATACATAAAGCATTAAGAAGTAAGATTACTGCAGAACAAGCAAAATTAGAGCTTGCTTCTGTTGATACTAGTAATGTTGTTAGAAAACCTATGATTAGCAGAAAACCTGTTTATCAACCGCAAGTTAAACCAAGCATACCTTTGCCAAGACCAAACAACAGCTATAATAACAATCAACAAATAAACAGAAAACCAATTTCAATGAGTCCTGTTGAAAAAAAGAAATTTGGAAACGTGTTGGAAAGTCTTCTAGGTACAAGAGGCGCAATTGTTCTTGATTCAGCACTTAATGTTCTTGGAAAAGTTCCTTTTACAGAATTGGCTTCAACGTTGAAAAGTTTAAACACAGGAGTTTATGCTGTTGTTTTTGATGGTGTTGTTGATAAGAATTTGGTTGATATAGCTGAAAAGACTAGTGTCAAACATATTGTTGCTATGGACAGCAAAATCAGAAAACAAGACACAAAGCTTAATGTTTTAATAGCTTCTGAGCTTTGATTTTTTTTATTTTTTTAATTGTTACAATTCAAACTCTTTTTTCTTTTCTTTTTCAGATAATAATTTTGGTGCACTTCCTCCGTGCCAGGTATATCTTGGTCTGACTCTCATAGGATATAATCTTTCATTCACATCATCTACTGCTATGCAAGCTCCTGGAAGTTTTGGAAGATTGTTCAGTTCTTTATCCAACCCCGCTCGCAAATATGATTGCATCAATGCTCCTAAAGCATCTGTATCTATTTTTGCTGTTAATCTGTGTGCTAAAATTACATCACTTTGAGTCATTGCATCTGTATGTATTTTTCCTGGTTGTTGTGTTGCTAAGACTAATGATATTCCTGGTTGTCTTCCTTCTCTTAACAAGGTTTTTAATGCAAATGTTGAAGCAGTTGTGCCTTCAAGCGGCAGAAATTCATGTGCTTCGTCTATCAAAACCCAAACTAAAGGCATTTTGCTTTCTGTTTCTTCTGAAATATAGTGTGTTGCTTGTGATATTGCTTTAAATTCTTCTTCTTTTCTAAAACTCATTCTTTGTCTAAAAATTGAATTACTGACCAATCCTGTGACTAAATGTTTTATTCTCCAGCCATTTGGCATCATTGCATATGCACTTAAATCAATTACATTAATATTTCCTGCTTCTAGAATATCTTTTATTTTTGATGCTTTTTCAGAAAAAACTCCCCAGCTTTTTACTGCGATAAATCTGTTTTCTGCAGATAGTTTTGTTTCTCTGTCAAATTCAGAGTTTTTTATTTCAAAAAGTATGTCATCTATGCTAAAATTTTTGTTTTTTTGCTTTAATTCAAGAATTACTCTTTCAATAAGTACTGCTATAATATCATTGTGATGTAAATCAAAAGTTAGATTCCAATCTTCTGGATTTAATTCTGAGGGGTTTAGTGCAAAAGGATGATCTACAGGAACTCCGTCTTGTTTGTATTTTTCAAAAAATCCTATTGGAACATTTATGTTTATGTTTATTCCTTTTCCTTGCAATCCCCATTGTTTTAGCAATTCTTCATCTGCATGATTTGGGTATTTCATGGTCCAATAAACGCCCATTGTATCAAATATTAATACAGATAATCTTTTTCTATATTCTTCTGGAAGTAATGCTATTCCTTCAGCTATTACTCCCAAAGAATATGATTTACCTGTTCCTCTTTTTCCGCACACAAAAACAACATGAGCTTTGTTAACATCAAGATATACTGGCTGAGACAAGCTTGTTGTTTGTCCCATTTTTACATAATGTTTTCCTAAAAAGATGCTTGCTTTAATTCCAAACTTTTCTCTGTCTTTTTCATCTCTTCCAAGAACAATATTAAAGACCATTTTGTATAAAAATAAAACTATGTTTTAAAATGTTTTCATATAAAAAAAGAAAAAAAATTAAAATGGCAGTTCAAAGTCTTCTGCGTTCACAGAGTTTAATGAAAGCTCTCTGTAGATGTATTTTATTTTTGCACCTGCAGAATCTTCTCTTTCAACTTGCATAGGTAAACCATAGGTATTGTCTATCCAAATATTATATTTTAATCCATCTTGACCTACATATTCAAATCTTGTTACTGATCTTCCATTCATTAATTCCTTGCTGATTAATTTTGCATTTTTTGGTATTACTTTTGCCCAATCATAAGGAGTCATTGTTTTATATTTATCATAATCAACATTTTTTGTTTCATTTGTTTTGTCTTTTTCTTTTGTTTGACAATATGATCTGCTTAAACAATATATTTTTGCGGTTTTTTGTGCTGGGTTCAAGAATACAGTATCCCATCTGTCTTTTATTAATGGGTTTTCATCATATTCATATAAATCTACTCTTATGATTTGATTTTCTTGTCCTTGTGCATTTTTTAATTGAACTTTATATTCATTTATTTCTGTGTTAAATGGAGGTTCTCCAAAAGTATATTTGAAATTTCTTACTTTAGTATCTATTTTATTAAGTAATACTTGTAGTTCTGTTGATGTTTGTTGTGTTTCTGTTGTTTTGGTTGTTTCAGTTGTTTCTTCTTCAGCATTCTCTTTTGTTTCTGTTTTTGTAGTTTCAGTCGTTTCTGTTTGTGTTTTTTCAACAGGTTGTGTTGTTTCTGTTACTTCTGTTTGAGGAGTTGTTGTTTCAGTTGTTGCAACTGGTTTTTCATTAGTGTCTGTATCGTCAACAGTGTCTAATAAGTCTGTGTCTGTAACTTTTGAACAGCCAATTACGAAGGTCAAAAGTAAAATTATTGATAATATTTTTACTATGTTTTTCATTTTTACACCTTTTATATTTTAAATTTCAGCTGAGGATTTGGTTTTCCAGCAAACATGCTTTTTATTGATGCTGCTAACATTATAAAAAATAAGGCTGCTAATGCAAATGCCCAAGATAATGAAAACTGAGGTATGTAAAAAATACTTATTAAAAATCCTATTATGCTTGTCATAAAGAATGTTGTGTTTAAAGGTGCTATTTTTCTGGCCATGCATTAGTTTGTTTCAATTTATCTTTAAAAACTTTTCTGCATTTATTGATTAAGTTGATTCTCAATAAAATCTTTCAATAGTATTATTGCTGTTTCTTTTTTTGATGGATAAGCAGCTATTTTAAATTTAAGATGATAACAATTTCCTTTTTCTGTAATAAATATCTTTCTTTTGTCAATCCATGATGTTTTGTCAATTCTTAAGTAAAAATATAGTTCATCATCAATTCTGGTGTTTAGTTCTTCAAGTATCTGTTCTTTCTGCATTTTATTCATTTTTTCAAATAAGAAGGTCAGAAATTCATTGATTAATTTCTGTTTTTTGATTATTATACTTAAGATAAGGATTATTTTATCATCAAAAGCTTTTACTTTTTCTTCTTTGATTTTTATTTTTTCTTTGTTCAGATCAAAAGGAAATAATTTTTTTAGTCCTGTTTCTATATTATTCTTATTTTCATCAGATTTTGAAAACACTGTTGTTTTTATTGAGTGAAATAATTTCATTTTTTATAAAATAACAGGTACATTTATAAAAAATTTAGTATTTAAACAAGCCATGAAACATAATTGGCTTATCACTACAGCTATTTTAACTTTGTTTTTTGTTGCTCAATTAACAGGTCTTATAATTGTTGATAAATATATTGGTGAAGAAGGATGGAAAAGTCTTCCAAGCATAATTGGTGTTGATATTGAAAGACCTGATGTTGATCCTAATATTTCTATTATATACATGATGGTTGCAATTGTTCTTGGAACTATTTTAATATTGTTTATTGTTAGTTTTAAGAGAGTTTTTATTTGGAAATTATGGTTTTTTCTTTCTGTAACTCTTTGTCTGCAGATTTCTTTTGCAGCATTCATAAATGAAATTTTTGCTGTGATTTTGGCAGTTATGCTTGCTATTGTTAAGATATTTAGAAGTAATTTCCTTGTTCATAATTTGACTGAATTATTCATTTATGGTGGTTTAGCTGTTATTTTTGTTCCTATGCTCAATATATTATATGCTATTATTTTACTTGTCTTGCTTTCTTTGTATGATATGTATGCTGTCTGGAAATCTAAACATATGATTAAGATGGCTAAATTCCAGACAAAGGCAGGAATATTTGCTGGTTTCATGATTCCTTATGGAAAAAAGATAAAGAAAAAAGGAAGTAAAGCTGTTGCAGTGAGATCTGCTGTCTTAGGTGGCGGAGATATTGGTTTCCCTCTTATTTTTGCAGGTGTTATTCTTTATAATATGGGTTTTGCCAGTGCAATTATTGTTGCTTGTTTCTCAACCCTTTCATTATTTGCTCTTTTGATGTTAAGCAAGAAAGATAAATTTTATCCTGCCATGCCTTTTCTTACAATTGGTTGTTTAGTTGGCTTTGCTGTTATCAAATTATTATTTTGAATGTTAACAGCTTTTTCTTTTTTGACTGAAATTATCATTGTATAATGAAAATTCTTAGAAAAATTTAAAAAGGCACTTTTAATTGGCTATATTGCAGGCTAGACTGGGAGGTTAGCTCTCTCCTGTTACTGTAAACGAGCTTTATGCAGAGTTGAAGTTTGTAGAGCGGTTATATTGCTTGAGTAAAGGTCTTGGGGTGGACGTTGAGGTTCTGTCCTGCTTGGTTGGAGCATTAGGAATCTGGTCAGATCAGGAATGAAGCAGCCATAACTTATGTTTTCAACGCTTGTAGGGTAGCGGAACTGAGGAAGCTTCAAGGTCAACCTTTGCCATGCGTATAACTCATCTACAAACATGCCTGCTTTTTTTCTTCAAAAATTTAGAAAAATTTCTATAAAAAAGGTGGAATAATTGCAAGAATCACAATTAAAATTATTCCTATAATTACAAAGAGAATTAAATAAATACGTTTATAATATTTTCCTAACAATGATTTCAAAGGGTTTTCAACAGATGTCATCACTTTCTGCATCATAATCTTAATTTGTTTATTTACATCAACTAAAGGAGGATTTATTTTATTAGACATTTACATCACTCGACTAGAACCCCAGGTTTCCCAGGCATTGCTTGCTTTGCCTTTATTTCTTTACTTCCTTCTGCTCTCTCTATAATCAATTCACAATCAAATTCCTGCATTATCTCTTTTTTTGCTTCTTCTAATGTTTCAATTTCTTTCTCAGCATCTAAAATATATTCAGGTATTTTGCTTGGTTCTTTTATTATTTTAGGTATTAAATTTTTCAATTCTTGTCCGTAAATTTTAAGATCAGAACCCATCAGTTCTTTCATAATAACTCCAACATCTCTTGTTTTATTCAGCAGTTCTTTCATTTTCTTAAAGAAAGCAAATTTCCATTCTGGTGAAATAAATAATTTAACTGATTTAATTTCACTCATCTTAGCTAATTCTTTTACTTTTGCTATATCTGCAATTACTGAGCTTACTAATTCTTCGCATGCTTCTGCTTCGACGTCTATTTTGCTCATATCATATTTTGGCCAATCAACAATAGAAACAAACCCTTCCCCTTTAACTTTCTTCCACATCTCTTCTGCAGTATGTGGTGCAAAAGGACACAATAAAACAATCAAATCGCGCAATACTTCATTGTAAACTTCTAGATTAACAGATTCTTCTTTATACTTATTCATTGCAGAAACTAGATTCATCAATTCTCCGACAGAACGAGATAATTCCAAAGAATCAAGTGATTCAGTTACTTTTTTTATTGTTCTGTGTAATTTTCCAACCATCATTTTTTCTTTGTTGTCAAATTCTTTCTTAACAAATTTTGGTTTTTCAGTTAATCTTTCTGTTCTATTCAAAAATCTATATATTCCAGCAACTCCTTTGTCGCTCCATTCTAATTCTTTTTCAGGAAGTGCTGCAAATAGCATGAATACTCTTGCAGTATCTGGACCATATTGATCTATTATTTTCATTGGATCAACTACATTTCCAAGAGACTTGGACATTTTTGCTCCATCTTTTGTAACCATTCCTTGTGTCATAAGTTTTTTTATTGGCTCATCAAATTCAACTAAATCAAGATCTCTCAATGCTTTTGTGAAGAATCTTGCATACATTAAGTGTCCTACTGCATGCTCTATTCCTCCTATGTATTGGTCTATTGGCATCCAGTATTGTACTTTTTTCTTGTCAAATGGTTTTTTGTCATAATGCGGACTGCAGTATCTTAAGAAATACCATGAGCTGTCAATAAATGTGTCCATTGTGTCTGTTTCTCTTCTCGCAATTCCTCCACATTTTGGACATTTACAATCAATAAACTTCTTGCTTGTTTTTATTGGATTTCCTTCTCCTGTAAATTTTACATCAGTAGGTAATATCACAGGCAAGTTCTCTTCTTTTTCTGGAACTATTCCGCATTTATCACAATATATTACAGGTATTGGTGTTCCCCAGTATCTTTGTCTTGATATTAACCAGTCTTTTAGTTTGTAGTTTATTGTTCTTTTTCCCCATTTCTTTTGTTCTATCCATTTTGATATTTCTTCTATTGCTTTTTTGCTGTCCATTCCATCAAATCGCGAAGAATTTGTCATTATTCCTTCTTCCACAAAAGCTTTTCTCATTTCAGAAGTTTGCAATTTTTTTCCTTTTGGTTGTATTACAACTTTCATAGGAAGATCATATTTTTTTGCAAAATCAAAATCTCTTTGGTCATGTGTTGGAACTGCCATTACTGCTCCTGTTCCATAGTCCATCAATGCATAATCTGCAATCCATAAAGGACATTTTTCTCCATTTACTGGATTGATGAAATATTTTCCTAAAAAGATTCCATTTTTTTCTTTTCCTTCTGCTGTTCTTTCTATCACTGGTTTTTTTATTGTTTCTTTTACGAATTTCATTACTTTTTTTTCTTGTTTTGTTCCTTTAACTAATTCTGTCACAAGAGGATGTTCCACTGCTAAAACAAGATAAGTGACTCCAAAGATTGTATCAGCTCTTGTTGTAAATGTTGATATTTTCTTTCCAATCAATTTATCATTCTCATCAACAATCTCAAAATTTATTTCTGTTCCATGGCTTTTTCCTATCCAGTTTCTTTGCATTATTTTTACTGGTTCAGGCCATTCATTCAAAGTATCTAAATCATTCAAAAGTTCTTCTGCATATTTTTTTGTATTGATGTACCATTGTTCAAGATGTTTCAGTTCTACTTCACTTTTGCATCTCCAGCATTTTCCTTGTTCTACTTGTTCATTTGCTAATACTGTCTTGCACTCAGGACACCAGTTGATTAATCCTTCTTTTCTGTATGCTAATTTATTTTTTATGAATTGTAGAAATAACCATTGTGTCCATCTGTAATATTCTGGTTTACAGGTTATTATTTCTCTGCTCCAATCATATGATAATCCAAGAAGTTTTTGTTGTTCTTGTATTCCTTTGATATTTTTTTCTGTATATTTTGCCGGGTTTGCTTTGTTTTTTATTGCTGCATTTTCTGCAGGTAATCCAAATGAATCATATCCCATAGGATAAAGCACATTAAATCCTTGCATTCGTTTGTATCTCGCATATGCATCTCCTATTGAATAATTTCTTACATGCCCCATGTGCAGGTATCCACTTGGGTATGGAAACATTTCTATGCAGTAGAATTTTGTTTTTTTGTTGTCTTCTTTTGCTTCAAAGATTTTTGCTTTTTCCCATTTCTTTTGCCATTTTATGGCTATTTCTTTATGGTTCATTATAGTTTTAGAAGATAAGAATGAATTTTATAAAGTTTACCATCCTTTTTTTATCAATTCCATTACTTTCTGAGAAATAATTGGTTTTCCTGTTCCGTCATCTAAATACCTATATGGCATTATTGTTGTGAGGTTATCTTCTATTTCTATTTCAGGATCATCAACAAATTTAATATCTGAAATGTTCATTCCATTTAGTATTTTCCACACAACTATACTTGCTGTGTCTGTACTCATCTGTTTTTTTCCTAGATTTCTTGTTTCACAATTAATCTGAGAACTCAATAATTTTTCTGTTTTCTTGTCAGGAGGATTATTCCCTAATATTCCTCCTATTACAAAATAATCAAATTTTTCTTTATCAGAAGAAATCAACTCTTTATCAGATTCTGGATCCAAAACACAAAACCTAAGAGAAGGATTTTCTGCTTGTATCTCTTTTACAAATTTTTTCTCACATTCTGCAAAATTTAGTTTATTAAAATCAGAAATATTTGTGAAAAGAATATTTTCTTTTCCAATAATCTTAACTATATTCTCATATTCTGCTAGACTCCACTCATAAAATTCAGGATCTATATGTTCCAATATTAACTTCATGTTTTTTTGAATTTAGCAAGAGTATCTATCAGGTCTACATGTCCTAAGAATATTGACCTGCAACAGTATCTAGTTATATTCAAGTCGTCCAATATATCTTTTACGTTTTCTCCTCTTTCTGCTCTTTGTTTAAATTCTTCCCATAAATGAGCTATTGGTTTCCCGCAACTCCAGCATCTTATTGGTATTATCATTTTTTAATCACCTGTATGATTTTTGCCTTTTACTTCTGGCTTTTCCGTGTGTATTTGGTTTTCTTCCTTCTCTTCTTCTTACATCTGCTACTAATAATGTTCTATCATAGTTTAAAAATGATTTTAGTAATTTTTTGTCAAATTTAGACAATGCTTTTGCTATTGCTAATCTTATTGCATCTGCTTGTCCGTTTGGTCCGCCACCTTTAACATTTATATCTATATTTATTTTTTTCATTGTTGGACCTGCAATTATCAATGGTTCTTCTATTCTTTTTCTGTACATATTTGTTGGATAAGTAGATAATTCTCTTTTGTTAAGTGTTATTCTTCCATCTCCTTCAGTTATTGTTGCTCTTGCAACTGCACTTTTTCTTGTTCCTATTTCTTGTATGGGTTTCATAATTTTCCTCCTAAGTGCCTGCAAACATCAAGTATGGTGCATTTTTTCATTACTGGTAATTTATCTGAAATTATTGTTTTAAGTATTTTTAGATTTTTATCTTTAAACTTGTCTGGTATTGATATATAACACATCACTCTTTTTAATGCTTCTTTTCCTCTTGGTTTTTTGTGTGGAAGCATTCTTTTTATTACTTTTCTGACAAATCTATCTGGAAGTCTTGGAACATATGGTCCTTTAGTTGGTTGTCCTTTTTCAGATAAAGTATGTTTATATCTTTCTTTTGCATTTTTTGGGTCGCCGCTGATAACTATTTTTTCACAGTTAAAAACATTTACAGTCTTGCCTAATAATGCTTGTTTAGCTGCATAACTGCTTAATCTTCCAAGGATGCAATTTTTTCCGTCTATGTTTATTTCTTCCATTTTTTATTTTATCCTATGATTCTGATATCTTTTCCTTTTGGATTTTTTTTCAGTAATTCTTCTATTGTTATTGCTTTGCTTTTTGCGTCTGTTATTATTTTTTTTGCTCCTTCACTGAATGAAAAAGCTGCTATTGTAATATTATGATCAAGATTTCCTGTTCCTAATACTTTTCCCGGTACAACAATAATTTCATTTTTTTTTGTGTGCTGATTTATTCTGTTTATATTTACTGCTCTTCTGTTTCTTGTTGGTTTTTCTAAGTCATCAGCAATTCTTTTCCAGATTTTAGCCTTCTCAGTATATGAAACTTTTCTGAGTTCTAGTATAAGTTCTTTTAATTCTGGATTTGTTGGTCCTGTTCTGTTCATTTTTTCTCTTTGTCTGTGTTTTATTTTTAGTTTTTTATTTGAATTATTATTTTATTTTTTCTTCAAATTCTTTGAAGATGTTTATGATTTGATCTGCCGCATTTGACAGCATTTCTTTCGGAGTTAATTGTCCCCATGGTTCAATATGTAATGTTATGTTTGAATTATCATATTCTATTTTTACTATTTCGTTATTCACACCTTCGCAAGCATCATATAAATTATATTTTTCAATTAATTTAGCGTCTATTTTTTCATCTTTGGTGAATATTTCTTTTGGATATTTTTCTTTAAATTGTTCAAATTCTTTGTAATTATTATTTACTGTAACTTTTGGTTTGAATGTGTGCCATATCATGGCAGGAGTATATTTTGTATGTGTTATCCCTCTTCCTAATTTTACTGTTGCTTGAAACTCAATACTTTGCCCTTTTATCAGTTTAGCTAAAATAGTTGTTGGATGTGCTGGCACTATTTTTGGATCTTTACTTTTTATATCAGATGCATATACTGTTTTTGGACCTGTCACTTTCAATGATACTATGGTTTGACATTTTGCACATCCTTCTCCTTTACAAGTACATTCTTCTAGAAGATTATATCCTTTTAAATCTGTTTTAAAGACTAGCAATCCTAATCTATGTGCCAAAACTTCATCATATAAAGCTGAAGAGTTTTGAAAAAATGTGACTTCATCTATTGCCATTGTTGGAACAAGATCTATTACAGCCCTTCTTATTGTATTAATAAAAACAGGATCTGTTTTTTTGAATTCCACTGAAGTTACTCCGGTGTTTTTATCTTTAGATACGTTTTCTATCATACTCTCCTTCCTCTCCTTCCACCTTTTTTTCTACATCCACCATGCGGCAAAGGAGTTACATCTTCTATTAATCCTATTCTTAATCCTGTTCTACTCAATGCCCTTATTGCAGCTTGTGCTCCAGGTCCTGGATTTGTTGGTCCATTATGTCCCCCTGGTGCTCTTACTTTTACATGCACTCCTCTTATTCCTTTATCTTTTATTATTTCTGCAACTCTTTTCGCAGCCATCATCGCAGCAGTTGGACTGCTTTCAAGTCTATTTGACTTTACCATCATTCCTCCGCTTGCAACTCCCAATGTTTGACTTCCTGTTATGTCTGTTACATGGATGATTGTATCATTATATGAAGAATAAATATGTGCAACTCCCCATCTTAATTGTTGATCTATTCTCATTTTTTAGTTCCAGCTCCTTGTTTTTTGTTATCTTTAGATTTATTTTCTTTTTTTTGTTCTTTTCTTTTATCTGTTTTACCTGTTTTCCTATTTTGTTTCTTATATTTTGTTTCTTTTTTATTTTCTTTATCTTCTTTATCTTCTTTTTTTTCCATAGGATTCTCTTTTACTATTGCTCTTTCTGCATGTTCAGGATTTGATAATTTTGATTTATTTGTAAATTCTATTTGTGATTCTTCTTTAAGTGTGATAATATTGCTTGGTGATGTTATTTTCTTATCTTCTACCATTATGTGTTCATGAGTAATAAACTGTCTTGCTTGTTTCATAGTTTTTGCATATCCTTTTCTATAAACTAAAGTTTGTAATCTTCTTTCCATTATGTCTTTTATTTGTAATTCAAGAACATCTTCAACTTTTGCAGAGGTAGAGAATAATCCTAATCTTGCTAATCTGTTAATAAGTTGTTTTTTTTCTTTTTCTGCTTGTTCTGTTATAGATACAATAAGTTTTTTAGCTTGACTTGTGAATTTTTTTAATACTGAGATCATCTTCCATAATTCTTGTTTATTCTTCAGGCTATAGTCTTTCATCAATATTTTTTCTTCATCTAATCTTGATTTTTGCCAAGGATGTCTTGGTCCTGAATATTTTTTCCTGATTCTTTTTGGATCTCCCATTTTATAGCCTCATCTCTTCTTTCCTGCGTGTTTAACTCCTACAACTTTTCCTTTGTTCTTTCTGAAGTTTGATTTTGTTCTTTGTCCTCTTGATGGTAATCCAGACATATGTCTTATTCCTCTATAACATTTTATTTTCTTCAATCTTTTCAAATCTGTATCTTTTAAAAACATAAGATCATTTGATACTTTGTGTGATGTTTCTCCTGTTTCTGGATCTTTTCTTCTGTTTAGCATCCATTCAGGAATTCCATTTTGATGTGGATTGTAAAGAACTTCTTCAATTTGTTTTATTTGTTTTTCTTCTAATGCTCCAACTTTTAGTGCAGCATCTATTTTCAGGATTCTGCATACTGCATTGGATATCATTTTGCCGACGCCTTTTATTTTTGTTAATCCTATGATTATTTGTTTTTGACCTTCCAAGTCTGTGTTTGCGACTCTTACTAAATGTTTTAGTTCTGCCATTTTTTATTTTTTGATTATTTTTAATTACTCCAAGAAAGCTGTTTAGCTCACCCTAAACGCTTTCACTCGGGCAATAACACTCAAAATCAGCATTTCACTTATAAATGTTTCGCTCACAGAGTTTGTTTTTTATAAATTCAAAGAAATCTATTTACTAAATCATTTTCTTTTCTTCACTCTAACATATTCTGTTATCATATAAGGCAAAGTGAATGCAAACACATATGTTACTCCGATCGTCAAAGGACTATGCATTTGTGTTTCTAAATGCATTAATTTTATCAAATCATTTGATAAATATGTGAAAATTATTACATTTATTAATGCTATCGCAGGCATCAATATTCCTGCAATTAAATGTTTTTGTTTATCTATTTTTTCTATTGATTTTACAATTGAATTTAACAAGAATCCAAAACTAAATGCTATGAATGCTATGCTTGAATAAAGATATATTTCATTCATTACCAGCATTATTGGAACTAAAACAACACTTATTATCAGATTTCCAATTATTGTTATAAATAAAAATGTCCAGAATATCATACTCCCAATTTTTGGTGAAAAATAAATTGTTTCAGTCATGTTTTAACTCAATTTCATAATCTTTACCAACTAAATGGGATGCTAATTTTATAAGGTTTATGCTAAATTGAGTGCTTGGTTCTAATAAGAATAAAGGTATCCCTTTTTTCAGTGCTTCGTCTTGTTTATTTTCTTTTTCTATTGTTAAAAAAATATCTCTATTCATTAATACAGAAACACTTTCATTTGTTAAGTTTAAAGAATTGATTTTATTTACAATAACACCCATAGTATTTTGGTCTATTATGTTTTTAACAGAACTCATTACACTTGGCATGTTTGGATTCAATACAATTATATTATTTTTGAATTTTTTACCATCAATCATTATTATTTGTGCCAAGCCATCAAGAGCATCAAAATTAAAATGTTCATAATTTTCTAAAGGACTATTCAATAATAATTTTAATCCTTTGGGATGTTTATATATCATTTCTTCTAGTTTTATTTTTTTTTCTTTTGATTTTTTTATTGTTCTTTCTGGAAATGGTATTTTAAAATGAAATCCTAATGCTGGAAATAGATTATTATCTACTAACAAAACATCATATCCTATTTTTGTTAATGCTAATGCCAGATTTGCAGAAAAAGTTGTTTTTCCAGATCCATTTGGACCTATTATTGATAAAAAAGTACTAATTGTCATTTTGTATCATCACTGAAACATAATCTATTAATTCTCTTACTTTATTAAAATAATCTGTAATTATATCTATAGATATTTCAATTTGTTTTCCTTCTTCTAAATCTGCTGTCATGGTAACATGCCTTCTGAATTCTTGTCTTTTTGAGAATTTTGATTTTAATATTTTTCTTATGGTAAAATAGAAATCTATTATTTCTTTTAGAAATTCATCTTCAGGATATAGTTTTCTTATTAATTCTGTTTTTTGTCTTGCAACAAGAGGTGTTTTTTCTATTTTTCCTTTTTCTATTGCATGTTCTATTAATGTTTCAAAAATAAAAGAAATTGTATTTATTAATCGCTCTATTATTGACATTATAACATCTACAGTTCGGGTATATTTTAAACTCACTGCTATAGAATGATCTGCTCTTTTTAATTCACTTATTGCATCCTGCATATTTTCATCTACACTCATTTGTTTTGCTTTCCTCATAAAAAAATTATTTATTTTGTAAACTGATTATTGCTTTTGCAAGATCACCTTTTGCTTTTTCTATTGCTTCAATTGCAGTTTTTTGATCAGCATTTGCTTGTTCCATTACTGTTTTTATGTCTTCTTCTTTTATTTCGGGTTGGGTATCTTTTGTTTGTTCTTGAAAAAGTCCTGAAACTTGAAATACATCTTCACCCATCATATTAACTTTTGCGACTTTTGGATTTTCAAATACTAGTTGTTTATCTTCTTGTTCAATTATTACTCTTATTGCTGGTATTTCTTGTTGTTGTATTCCAAACCTTTGCATTGCTTTTTGTATATCTTTGGGATTTAGTCTCATTTAACCACCTTCATATAATTTCAAATAATTTTAATTTTTAATTTATATTCCTAAAAATCCATTTAATAAAAAATGCAACAGTGCAATCAGGATAATTGCTATTATAGAAAAAACAATTACATATCCTGGTTTGAATGAAATTTTACTTTTATATTCATCAAAATATCTTGTTAGCCCTGCCGTTCCAGATGGCATATTAATTTTATCTTTTGCCATTTTTCAAAAATAATAAGGTTGTGTTTAAATACTTTATTGTGAAAATATCAAGTGTTGGGCGGGCATAAGCTGCCTTTTGTCAGCCTCCATGCTCAAAAAATGAACTTCTTGGATAGGCTGTCTTTGCATTCTACTTAGCACCATTTTGGCTTGCACCTGCAAGGGCTGTCCGTTTCATCCGTTCCTGCAAAAACGTCTGCTGGTTATCTCATCTTTTTCGCAAAAGACTTCTCAGCTTTCATCCTATCTGCAGGGGGTTTCGTTTCTGTGACGTTGCCACCCATTACTGGGTCTCCGAAGAGTTACGTTTATTGGTGGGCAGACTTTCCTGACTCACGCCTAGCAAAGTACCCTCCCAACCCTTTGATGAGAATATTATAGTAGCCCACAGTATTTAAATCTTGCTGAAATAACCACTCCTTAGTGATTATTAACCGAAAGGTTTATATACTACTTATTTGTAACTACTCTATGTTGACTAAAATGGAAATAAAAGAACATACAAAAAAAGATGAAGAAAATGTAAACTTAGAAGAAACTGTTCAGTCAACAAAATATTCTCAAGAAATTGATGAAGATAACAACTGCCATATTCTAGAAAGAAGAATTGATTGGATCATTTTTAAGGAAGGAAGTTGTATAAAACAGGATGGAAATATATTAAGATTTAAAAAAGAAAAAAAAGCTCAAAAATATCTTGAAAAAATGAAAGAAAAAGAAAAAAAGATATTTGAAAAAAAATTAGAACAGAATAATTATGATT
>CAZNAM010000005.1:0-23910 GCA_964571335.1 uncultured Methanosarcinales archaeon
AAACAGTTAGCTGAACTAGAAAACCTTGAAATATAAGCAAGATTTTTATTTCTTATTCTTTTTTTATTAAATTATGATAGAAATTGATGGTTCTTTTGGAAGTGGTGGCGGACAAGTGTTAAGAACTGCTTTAGCTTTCTCTACATTAACTAATATTCCTTTCAGAATGATTAATATCCGCTCTAAAAGAAATCAACCAGGATTAAAGCAGCAACATTTGAGTTGTATTAGATTATTAAAAGAAATGAGCGACTGCAAGGTTTTAGGAGATACTTTAGGCAGTTCTGAAATTATGTTTATTCCTGGAGAATATAAATCAAAAAATATTGAATTTGATATTCAAACAGCTGGAAGTATCACTTTACTTCTTCAGTCTATTCTTCTTCCTGCTTTGTTTTCATCTAAAAAGCACAAAATTACAATCACAGGAGGCACTGATGTTGCTTGGAGTTGTCCTTCTGAATACACTAAAGAAATTTTATTTCCTCATCTTAGAAGATTTTGCAATAATTTAGATATATCTGTTAAAAAAAAAGGTTTTTATCCAAAAGGTGAAGGTGTTATTGAATTAAAGATTGATCCTTCTTTTGACATAACTGCTTTTGATTCTTTTGAAAAATTCAAGAAAACAATAAACACTTTAATCAAGCCTTTTAATCTTGTTAAAAAATTTAATTTGCTCGCAATAAGCGGTTCTGCTTTTTCTTCTAAAAATTTATTAGACAAGCAAGTTTCCAAAAGAATGGCTAATGCTGCGAGAAAAAAATTATTGAAATTATGTCATGCAACTAATATAAGGTCTGAATATGTTTCTTCTTTAAGTACAGGGGCAGGTATTGTTCTTTGGGCAAAAGGTTCTTTTAAAGATGAATTTATTCCTGAAAATCCTATTATTTTTGGTGCAGATGAATTAGGTGAAAAAGGAATTCTTGCTGAAAAAATTGGGGAATCTGCTGCAAATAAACTTATCAAAGAACTTAATTCTGGTGCTTGTGTTGATATAAATTTAGCTGATAATTTAATTCCTTTCATGGCTTTGCTCAATAAAAGTAAAATTAAGACAAGCAGAATTTCAGATCATATTTTAACAAATATTGCAATCACAGAGAAATTTCTTGGCAAGATGTTTGCAATAGATAAAGATAAAAATATAATAAAAAGAATCTAAAAATCACAACATTTCTAATTTGATGCTTGTTTTTAATTCTTTTAATGCATATTCAAGATTTCTTTTTTCAGAATCACTTGGTAATTTTTCAATTAATACTTCTATTTCTGCTGTTTTTCTTATTGAATCATCAATATTTCCTCTTGAAAGCATTCCTTCAGCACCTTCTATCATTTCTTGTATTTCTGGATGTGATTTTTTCTTTATTCTTGTTCCTTTTGCTTTTTTCAACTCATTTCTTAAATAATCTTCAAATGCTTTTTCTTCTTTGTTTTCTATGCCTTTCAAAGTATCTTTTTCTCTCATTATGACATTATATTCTTTATCAAGAGCTTTTTCTTTTTGATTCATTCTTTGTTCTCTTTCACTTAAAGATTTTCCTTTTTTTCTGTAAGTTATTTCGCTTCCTATTGCTCTTGCTTCTGTTTTTGCTATATCTCTTTCAAGCATTTTTCTTTTTTCTTCAAGATTAGAAATCTCTGATTGAAGTTGTTCTGCTTTTTGTATTATCGATTTTGCTTTTTCAACTCTTTGTTTTTCAATTTGTATTTTGTCTTCTCTTTTTCTTAATTCATCTATTCCTTTTTTCAGAAGATTTTCTTTTTGATCAAGTTGCTTTTGTTTTGTCATTAATTTATTATTTTCTTCAGCAATTGTCCCTCTATTTTGTTTGACTTCTTCATTAAATCTTTGTTTCATATCTTTCATGTATTCATCAAAGTTTTCTCTTTCTGATTTAAGCTTGTTCTTTAATTTCTCTAAATTATGTATTTCAAGAATTACACTTTCTTGTTCTTTCATCAGTAATCTTTTATCTTGTTCAACCTCTTTTAATATTCCAGATATTTCTTTTTCTTTTTCAGTTAATTGAGTTATATCTTGTTCAGAAATTCTTTCTGCAGATTCTCTGTGTTGTTTTAGTTGTTCTTTATATTCATTAAGTTCTTCTTCTTTTTGATCCCATTCATCTTTTCTTTGTTTTTCTTCTAATCTAAATTCTTCAATTCTTTGTTCAAAAGTTTGTTTTTCTTTTTTCAAATTTCGTATTACTTCTAAAACATCATTTTGTTTTTGTTTGGTTTTTTCAATAATTGCTTGATTTTCTATTTTAACTTCTTCTTTTATTTTTCTTCTTTCTTCATCTATTTTTATTCTGTCTAATTCAATTTGAGCTTGTTTTTTATTGAGTTCTTCAGTTAAGTTCTGTCTTTCTTTATTGATATCTTTTTGTTTTTTCAATAATATTAATTCTCTTCTTTCTACATCTTTTTCTTTTTCTGTTATATTTTCTTCAAGTATAGATAATTCTCTTTGTGCTCCTGCTACTTGCTGTTGTAAATGTTCAAATTCTTCTTCTTTTTGCTTGATTATTTTGACTTTTTCTTCAAATTTATCCACTAATTGCTTATGATCTTTTATTTTATTATCAATTTCAAATATTAATTTGGTTTTTTCCTTAATTGCTTTTTCAGCTTCTGCTTTTTTATTCACTAGTTCAAAAAGTTCTTTCTCCCTCTTTGAAACATCTTTTTCTCTATTATCTAAATTTAGAATTTTGCTTGAGAATTGTGCATTTTGTTTTTCTAATTTTTCATTTTCTTTTTTCAAAGAAGTATTGAGTTTTTCTATTTCTTTAATATCTGAATCTGCATGTAATAATTTAGTTCCAAACTCAGTATAAGCTTTTTTCAATCCATTCAAAGATTGTTCTGCATTTTTCTTTTCATTATTTAATTGTTTAATTTTGTTTTCTTCTGCCTGAAATATTAATCTTTGTTCATTAATTTTCTTTTTTTGATTTTCAATAAGTTTCACAGCATCAGCAATTCTTTTTTCAGCTTCTTTTGATTTTTTATCAGCTTTATCTATAAATTCTTTTTTCTTGCTGTATTCTTTTATAAGTTTAGGCATTTCCGTTTCTATTTTTTCTTTAGATTGAGATAATTCTTTTATTCTTTTAAGGTTAGAATCATAATTTTTAATTGCTTTTGTTAATCGTTCAAATTGAACTCTTTTTATTTCTGTTTCTTTGTTTAAGTTTTCAAAATCTTTGAGTAATTTATTCTTATTTTTTATAAATTGAGATAATTGAACTTTGTGTTCTTCAAGTTTATCTTGTTCTTTCTGAAGAACATCAATTTTTTTGCTTCGCATGATTAACTGATCTTTCAGAAGTTCAGATAGTTTTTGGCTTTTTGATACTTCTGATTTTTGGTCTTTTAGAATTTTGTTTAATCTGTCTGTTTCTTTTTTGATTTTCTCATATTCTTCAAATTTTATTTTAATTTTTTTCTCTAATTCTTTTTCAGAATTAACTAATTTTTTGTACTTTTGATTTAAATCATTTTTATAATTTTGAATTGTTTCTTTTTCTTTTAAAGATTCTTCCAGAATTTTTTGAGATAATTTTTCTTTCTGTTTAGCATCTATCAGTAATTTGTTAATTTTTTCTTTTTCTTCTTCTAAAAAATATTGTTTAGACTTAACTTGCTCTAAAGCATCGCTTAATATTTCTTTTGCTTTTTGTTTTTGTTTATTTAATGTGTTCATATCATTTTGATTTTGTTTCTTTTGTTGTTTTATGTTATTTAAAACAGCTATTTCTTCATTTATTGATTGCAAAATTTCTTTTCTTTTTACAATTAATTTTTTTATTTCTTTTGTTATCTGTTTGGTTTGCTTATTTGCATTATTTATTGCTTTTTGAGAATCTGCATCTTTTTTGTACAATGCGCTTCTAGATTTTTCAACACTCTTTTTTTGTTCAATAACTTTTTGTTTTTCAAGAAAAAGAGAATTTTTTTCTATTTCTAATTTTGATAAGATAGAATTTGCAGTATTTTCAAGTTTTTTTAGAATTTTTTTTTTATTTTCAATCTCTTTCATTAAATTTTTGTCTTGTTTAGCTAATGATTTCAATTTATTGGATTTTTCTTGAGTCTTTGATTTAGGTTTTGAAATAATGACCACCCCTTTATCATAATATTATTCGTCTTTTTATTTATAAATATATCTTCTTTTTTTAAAGTTTTACTAAAAACAAGTAACTACTTTTAAGTGAGATGGGTTATTTATTGTTAAAACTCAAACCATAAGCTTTTTATATTGAACTCTTCCTGAATGTGCTACTATGAAAGAATTTGTTTGTAATTCATGTAAAAAACAATTAAAAGGCACTCAAGGAGTCACAAAATTCCTATGCCCTAATTGTTTGAAATATGAAATAATCAGATGCGAACTTTGCAAAAAAGTTGTAGCTAAATTTAAATGTGCTAATTGTGGTTTTGAGGGGCCTAACTAAAATGGCAAGTGTTATTGTCACCTTTAACATAATGCCTGAAGGTGTTGAAATCAATCTCCAAGAGCTAGAAAAAGAAGTTAAAGAAAAAATCATTGATTTTGCAGGACCTGATTTTAAAGAAGATAGTGATATTAAAATTGAAATTGTTGATGTAGCTTTTGGCTTAAAAGCCCTTGATATAAAAGCAATTTTTGATGAAAGTCGCGGCGGAACAGAAGAACTTGAAAATAACATTACTGAAATTGAAGGTGTTAAATCTGTTGAAGTTACTGATGTAAGAAGAATTATAGGATGATATTATGAGAATTAAAAGATTTTTACTGCTTATTGCAATTTTAATTGTTGTTATTTTATTATATAAATTTTCATTTTATGATAATTCTTCAATTGTTGAAAACAAAGGCAGTAAACTTATCGATGAAGCAAATATTTCTTTAATTCCTGATGGTTCAGATAAGGAACAAATAAAAATTAATGAGAATTTAACTAACTTAGGTGATTTGATAACTATTGATTATGTTCTTAAAATGAAAAATGGAACTGTTATTGATACTAATGATGAGATTCTTGCTAAAGAAAACAATCTTGTTAATTATGTTAAAGGCCCTTATAAATTAATTTTAGGAAATAGTGGAAAATTAAGACTTAAAACTTTTGATAAAGCTTTAGTTGGCTGGAAAGTTGGAGAACAAAAAACTGTTGAAATTGCTCCTACTGAAAATGAATTATTTATCAAACTTAACAGAACTGTATCTGAAAAACTTTATTTTACAATTCCTCGTTATCAAGGACTTCCTTTAAAATCTTTTAAAAATTTATTTGGAAAAGAAGCAAAGATTGGAGATACTGTTTCAAATCCTAAGTTTCCTTGGTCTTTTAAGATAACTAATATTACTGAAAACAATGCTGTTGGAAATCCTATTGTTGAAGTTGGCAAGAAATATAGTTTAGCAGATAAACCTTGGCCTGTTGAACTTGTTTCTGTTCAGGAAAGAATGCTTCAGTTTAAGCAGGCTCCTGAAAAAGATACTTATGAAACTGATTTTGGACTTACTGATGTTAAAACAAGCGATTCTTATCTTTTCATGCATTATAATCCTGTAGAAAACAAGATCATAGATCATGATATAAGTTATGGTCCTGTTAACATGCCTGCTAAATTTAAAATAATTGAAATCACAGAATCTCAATTTGTGCTTTTTAGAATCGATAATATTAATGACAAATATCTTGATTTAACTGCAAAAATTCTTGATAGGATTCCTAATGTTAAAGAAGTCAGGGAAGATTCTCCTCTTGAAGAAGCTTCTCAGAAATTTCAGTGATTGACATATCTGTTTTTATTCCTGTTTTGTTTGTATGTGTTCTTGATGCTTCATGTCCTGCTTTTTTTATGATTTGAAATATCTTTTCCATACTTAATGCAGGAATCTTTAACTTTTTGCATAATCTGTGTATATCATAATGCCCTATTGTTTTTATTTTCATTTCTGCGTTTATTGATTCTAATAATTTCTGAGAGTGCTTGTTTTCTGCTTTTTCTGAAAGTTTAAGCATTTTTTTGCATAATTTTTCGTCATATAATTGTCCTGTCCATATTGGACCTGCTTTTTCAAAACTAGGATTAATTTCTTGTGCCTGATTTTTTTCTTCTATTTTTATCTCGAATGTTTTTGGATTCCAGTAAATAAATTTATGTTGTTTGATGATTTGGTCTGTTTTTTCTCTGCCTCTTTCTGCTTTAAAGTATATTCTTACATAATGATTATCTGAATAAGAGAATATTGGAATCAATGGTTTTTCATATTGTGCTCCAACCATCTGCACTTTTCTTATCAATATCCTTAATGCTGTTTCATGCATGAAATAATTTCTTAATGGAACTGCCCAGTATTTTCTAATGCATGCTTTTGGATATGTTCCTGCTAATGCACTTGTATCTGTTGCTGTTACAGCAAGTATTCCTTCTCTCGACAATCTTTTTATTGAAGGATCTAGATAGAAATTAGGGGTTCCAAAAGGATCTATGTCAATATAGTGGAATCCGTCTCTTTCAATCAATCCTTTAACAGCCTCTTCTTTTGTTATCTCTATTTTTTTTGTGTCTGTTTTATTTATTTTGTTGAGTTTCAGATTTTGTTTTATTTTCTTTACAGCTGTTTCAGAAATATCATTGCACCATATTTTTTTTATCTTTTTGGCAGGAAGTTCCTGCAGAAATCTTATTGTTCTTACTCCGCTTCCAGCCATCAGGTCTGCTATCTTTAGATCATTTTTTTCATATGCTTTCAAAAGCAGGATAGCAATATCTCTGTTTAATTTCATCACAGGATTGTAAAAAACTTCCATCTCTCTTGAGACTATTTTCTTTTGTTCTACATTAAGCAGACAATTTTCTTCTTTTATCATTCGCCTCTGTTATCTGGCTTTACTTTTGATTCATATTCCTTAGCACATTCTTCACAGCAGAATTTCATTTTTACTCCATTTATTTCTCTTTCAACAACATTTTCTTCTCTATCTCCTAATGGTTCTCCGCATGTTGGACAGTCTCCTTCTATTCCTTTTTGTTCATCTCCTTCTGCTCCTTCACTAAATCCTTCTTCTTCTGGTGAAATTTCATCGTTTTCCTGCATCTCTTCTCTTCCACCTTCACTATATACATCTTCATCTTTTTTTCCTTCGTCTATTTCTATTTTCTCTTCTTCAATAGTTTCTTTTTCTCCCATTTTTTTCCACCTCAGACTTTTTTAATCAAATTTGATTTTTGCTTTTTTATTTTTCCAGTCAATTTTGACATTATCAGATATTTTTTTATTTTTTATTTTTTCAAGAATTTCTTTTATTTCAGTATATTTTGTATATATCATTTCTGCTTTTTTTCTTTCTTCTTGTTCTTTTTTTTCTAGTTCTTTGATTTGTTTTTCTTGTATTTTAATTATGCTTTCCCATTTCTTTTTTTCTTCGTTAAAAAAGTCTTTTTTTTCTGGTGATTCTTCGGTTAAATCAATTCCTAAAGAAAATGTTGTTACAGAAATATCTTTTTTCTTCAAATGAATAAAGGGTATTGGTGTTGCAAGATTAGGTTTTTCATTTTCATAATATACTTTTGGAAGAATTTCTGAATCAAATATCTCTTTTATTGCTCTTGTTATTTTTTTGAAGTCAATTTCAGAATTTGCTATGATTTTTGCTCTGGAAAATATTTCTTTTGCATAATCTTTTCCAAAACCAGCTAATGCCAATTGTTTTTCTGTATCTTCTTGTTTGATATCTTTTTTGAGCTTTTGTTTTAATTTTGCTTCTGTTATTTCAAAAATATTTTCTGTTACAGGAGGCATTTCATATTTTTGTCCTCTTCTTATTTGTCTGTCTTTCCATTTCCTTTCTATTTTTGAACATATGATTTTTCCTTGTTTTTCAAGAATTATATTTCCATTTCCAAATAATTCAATATATAATTTATAATCTTCTTCTTTTCCTATTATAATCTCTATTATTCTTTCTGATTTTATTTGTTTGATTTCTTTAATTCTTTGATTAGAAATATGCTTTCTTAATGTTGCTGCGATATGTGGTAGTTTTTCAAATTCAGGTTTATGTTTTGTAATCCATATTTTATTTGATTTTATTCTTAAAAGTTTGTTTCCTTTTGATGTGACATATACAGGCAGGAAGATTTCTTCATCAAACTGCTGTATTTTGTCTATTCTACCACCTATTAATGTTTGCAGTTCTTTTACCATAAAATATACATCTAATGAAGTAAATCCTCTCATATTTATCTGATTAGAAATTGTAGTTTTAAAACTTATCTGTAAATCAAAGACTTAACAAAACTATTCCAAAAACAACCATCACCAATCCAAAAAGTTTTTTTAGATTTCTTTTTTCTTTGTAAAATATTATTCCTAAAATGCTGACTAAAGAAAAGTTTATTGCTGCCAACCCATATATCATGTATAATTTTCCTAATTTTAAAGCAATTATAAAACAAGCCATTGATATTGCATAAAAAGATAACGCTAAGATCAATTTTTTATTGAATATTCCTTTAAAGATAATATTCATTGCTCCTCTTTTTAAAAAAAATCCTGCAAATGCTGCTAATATTGCCGCAATTAATCCATATATTATTGAGTAGTTCATTTTATTATTATAACTCCTGCAGTTAATAAAATAATGCCAATCCAATTAATTAAGCTCATTGTTTCTCCTATTAAGAATACAGATATTAAGCTTACAAAAATAAAGCTTGATGCATAGACTGGAAAGACATAGCTTACTTCTCCAAATATTAATGCTCCTATTAAAAAAGGTGTTGATACTACATATAAAAAAAGTCCAAATAATAATGCTAAAGTTATTGCAGGAAGTTTGTCTGCTCCTGTTTTTAAGAAATATTGTGCAATTGATGCTATTAACGCCGCCAGTAATGCAAGATAAAATGCTTTTCTCATTCTAAAAGATGTTTAACTATTGCCGCAAATGCTGGTCTTGTAATAAACACTCCGACACTTACTCCTAATATTGTTGTGATTGCAAATCCTTTTAACAATCCTGCTCCTGCAAATAATAAAGGCATCATTGCTACAACAGTTGTTAAATATGCAGTCATTATAATAAAGAATGCTCTTTTTATTTGTTTTTTCCAATTATATAATTGGTCTTTTCCTTTTATGACTTCATCTACTATTACAATTTGATGGTCTACTCCTGTTCCTACTGCTATTATTATTCCTGCTATTGCTGCAAGATCAAGATTCCATCCTATCAATGCTGCTGTTCCTAATATTAAGATTACTTCTGATATTGATGATATCATTATAGGTATTGCTAATTTTAATTTTCTATATGCTGTTACTAATATTATAACTACTGCAAGTATTGCTACTAATCCTACTAACCAAGCATTTGATAAGAATTGTTTTCCTAATGTTGGACTTATTGTGTCCATTCTTTCTATTTCTAATTTTACAGGTAAGCTTCCTGTTATTAATATTGTCTGAAGACTTTTCATGTTGTTCAAAGCATCTTGTAATGCTTCTGTTTGTGTTATCCCTTGTCCTGCTCCTGTTATGCTAATGTCTGTAACTGCTCTTCCTTTAAGGTCTGATGCTATGTTTAGTTTATCTCTTTCCATATCATCTAAATATAATATTAATTGTTCTTGTAAATGATCTCCAACAACAGGCAATTGTTTGGTTATATCTGCTTGTCTTTGTGCTGCATCTGGTTTTAGTGATATTGCAAAATTAAATCCACAACTCCATGCATTTTCTGATGTTTTTCCGCAGGGTCTGTTTGGATCTATTCCTGAACAGTCTGCTGTTCTACATACATAAGTTATATCTTCTCCTCCTTTAAAGACTGTTTGATTTGCTATTTTTCCTTCAAACTTTCCTTGTTTTCCAATTAAGTCTTTTACTTCTTCTGATGTTGCTCCTGCTATTTCTACTAATATGTATTTATTTCCTCCGCCTAATATTCCTGCACTATCGCTAACTTCTGTTACAACTATATCTCCTAATCCATATATATTTAATCTTTCTTTTAAGCTGTCTACAATAGTAGAAAATGTTTCAGCATCTACTTCTTCTGCAGGTTTTAATAATACTCTTGTTCCTCCTTGAAGATCAAGTCCTTTTCTTATATTAGATGTTGGTGCTTCTCCAACACTTAACCCTAATGGTTTAATTCCTATTATTTTTCTCTCTATTTTTTGTACTTCTTTTGTTTGTGTTTCTGTTTTATTAACTAATCTTATTGTTCCATTTACTGTTTCATTAACTTGTTTTACAATTTCTTCTGTTATTGTTTCTGTTTCATTTAGTTCTGTTATTTCTATTTCTGGTTCTATTTTTATTTTATATATTGTTTCATCTGTTTTTAGGCTGATTGTTTGATTTGCTTCTAATGTATCAAGTATAGCGTAATAATCTTTTAAGTTATTTGTTGGTTTATTATTAATTGATATTATTTTTTCTTTGCTTAAGGGTGTTGATGACTCTTTTGGATTTTCTATTCCTGCTAAATTTGCAGGAGAATTTTTTTGTACTGCTTTAATTATTACACCATCATTTTCAAAAACAGGATGTATTGCAAAAACTGCCATAAGCAAACAGATTATCAAAATTATAACTCTTGGATTTTTGATTATGTTTTTCAGCATCATTTTTGTTTTTTCTCCATCCATAATCTAAGTATAACTGCATTTTGAGCCCAGGTCATTATTATATCTATTAATAATCCTATTGTTATGATAATCATTATTTGCTTGATTACATCGCTTTGAGATAATAAATATCCAGAAAATGCTGCAACAAGTGATGTTACGCTCATCAATATTCCTGTTTTCATGGCTCCAAGTGTTCTTGTTAATATTGTTCCGCCTTCTTTTTTTCTCTTTAGAACTTTAGTTGTAAGCAATATATCTGTATCTACTGAATAACCTATTAACATCAGAAATGCTGCTATTCCTGCTGTTGATAATTTTATTCCTAATAATACTGTTATTGCAAGAGTGCATGTTATGTCAGAAAATGCTGCAAGCATTACAAATAAACTTGGAATTAATGATCTGAATGTTATGAGTACAACAAGCCCCATTGCAATAAATGCAAATATTAATGCTTTGATTGTTTGTTGAAAGAATTTTGATCCTAATGAACTGCCCATATTTTCTATTGAATATTCTCCTTCCTTGGCTTCAACACCAACGTCAGGAAGGGCTTCTAATAATTGTTTTTCAGTTATGTCAGATGCTTCTATTATTAGAGCAATCGGATTTCCTGCTTCTGTTATCTCTCTTACACCTATATCTCCTTGTGGAAATAATGAAGTTAATTTTTGTTGTATTTCTTCTATGTTCTTTGTTTCTTCTATAGGAATTGTTGCTGTTAATCCTCCTTTTAATGTAACCCCTTTATTGAATAATTCTCCTGTATTCGCATAATTTACTCCGAGAACTACAAATGATAGTATTAATAATGTGATTGAGAAAAATAGTAATAATTTATATTTTTTGTCATAAAAGTTTATGAATGATTGTTTTATTCCCATTGTTTTATTCCCATTGTTTTATTCCCTTTGTTTTATTCCCTTTGTTTTATTTCAATTATTTCCTGTAGTTTCTGAATATTCTTGTTTTATTTTTAAAAATTTTGGTTATTTTGATTAATTTTTGATTATTTTAAGTTATTTTGGCTATTTTAGATTGTTTTTATGTTATTTTATATTATTTAATGCTTTTCAGCCAAATATCTATAATAATCCACTAAATACTTTTGAGCCGTCAAAGCCAGGTATTGGTAGCATATTGAATATAAACAAAAATAGATTTATATTTTTTGTAAGATTCCAAAACATAAATTCTTTTTGACTCATTTCTTTCTTGCTTTTTATTACTATATATGCTATAATAAATAGCAAAAGATTTACAAATGGTCCTGCGAATGCGATTAATGATATTGCTGCAGGTGACTGCACACATCCTGTTGAACAAGTTATAGATACAAAAGCAGGTACAAAGAAAATAAATGGAGATCTCATTATTGCCAATAAAACACCAATTCCTAACCAAAAATATGCTGCATGAAATATTGCTGTATAACCAAAAAATATTGCTACAATTTTATGTCCTAATTCATGTAATATTATTGCTGGTGCAATTGCTAATGTTGAAAACCAAAAAAATCCTTTTTTGAATTTTCCTGTTCTATCTATTAGCCTCATAAATATGAAACCAACTACCAATGTCATTATAATCACATCAATAACTTCCTGTAACATTATAGGCATCATTTTTATTCAATACACAATAGATTTTATTTGATTTTTAATTGTTTTGTTTTTGATTGAAAAGAATTAGTTAATAAAAAAAAATTGCTGCCCCGAAAGTTCGAGGCAGTGAAAGTTTATCTTTTCTTTCTTTTTACTGTCTTTTTCTTTACTGCCTTTCTTTTTACTGTCTTTTTCTTTACTGCCTTTTTTTTCACAGTTTTTCTTTTTACTGTTTTCTTTTTAACTGTCTTTTTCTTAACTGCTTTCTTTTTGACAGTTTTTCTTTTTATAGTTTTTTTCTTTACCATCGCACTGCACCTCTTTTAGGTTTTAATTAATTTATATTAATACTAGTATTTAAAAGTTTTGCTTTTTTTAGTCAATGAAAAAATTTTGTAGAATTTGATTGATTTTGAAAATTGTTTCTTCATAATTTTTATTTGTTACAAGTTTCATCAGGTCTCCGCCTGCAGCATAAAAATGTCCGCCTCCATTAAATAATTTTGCGAGTTCAGAAAGATCCACATAGCAGTTTTCTCGTCGACGAAAACTTATTTTTCCATTTCTGAATATTATTACTGCAACATCAAATCCTTTATGTTTTTCTAATGCATAGTGTCCTGCATCAGCAGAAGAAAGTAAATTACTTGCTAAAAAAAATGCAAAATGTGTTTTAAGATATTTTTTTATTCTTATTGTTTTCATCATTTCTGGAAGTGCTTCATCTCTTTTTTCAACATATTCATGCATTTTTTGTTCAAAGGTTTCATTCCACAAGCTTCCTTTTGCTAAACTTTCTATTAGTTGTTTTTTGTCATATCCTGACGATAAAAGTGTATTTAATTTCTGTGCTTTATAATTTGCTCTTTCCCAGAATTTTATGTCTCTTGACAGCATTGCAATTTCTTTTGCTATTCTGTCGTTTGGCAATAATTTTTCCTGTGTTGATTCTGCAGCAGATTTTTTTGTAAAATGTTCAAAAGATGTTGGATAAAGCACAAGGTTATGTTTTGTTTTTTGTTTTATAAGTTCTTTATCCTTATGTGAATAATATGCTGCCCAAAAATATATCTGAGCATCTATTTTATTAAGATCTATTCTTTCTGGATTTATATCTGCAAAAAATATGTGTGCATCTTTTGGATATTCTATTTCTTGAGAATAATCTACAAAACTTATTTTATAGCTAAATTTATTTAATGTTGCATATCTGACTATTATAGCACTTGTAGCTATACCATCAAACTGTTCTGAAGTAAAAATGTGTATCATGTTCTTATTTTAGAATGGTTGTATGATTATTTAATTATTTCTCTTCTCTGATAAATATATTCTATAACCAGAACCTCTTGAAACAACTCGGATATTATCAAAAACTTCTTCCATTTTTTGTGAAAGTGTTTTTCCTCCTTTTTGATGTCTTGCAACTAACTGAAGATTTCCTCCATTTTTTAGAAACTGTTTGGATTCTTCTATCATTTTAAAGCAAAGTTTTTTTCCTGCTGTTTGCGGTGGATTTAATAATATGACATCAAATTTATCTTTTATGTTTTCAAAACAGTCGCTTGATCTTGCTTTTCCTTTGACTTGATTTGCTTTAAGATTTTTATTTGTCAGAAGTACTGCTCTTTCATTTATGTCTGATAAAATTATTTTTGTTTTTGGAACTGTTTTACCTATTGATATTCCTACTGCTCCATATCCACAGCCCAAGTCAAGAATAGAATCTCCTGATTTTACTTCTGCTTTTTCTATTAAAAGTTTTGTTCCTTTATCAACTCTGTCCGGCGAGAATATGCCACTGCCTGTATGAAATATAAAATCCTCACCTCTTAATATTACTTTTATTTCTCTAGGTTTTAATTTTGAGGTTGGATTTTTGGTGTAATAGTGCTCCGCATTATTCCGTACCATGAATATAATACCTTATCTACTGGTTTTGTTAAGTCAAAACTTTGACCTCTTATTTCCATGCAGTTTCCTTTTAATAATATTTCTTCTTTTTCTGTTACATTAAAAAATATTATTGGTTCTTCTGTATTTTCACAATTTATGATGCTTCTGTTTATGCATGCATCTGTTTCATTTTTTGTGCATGCAGGGATTATTTCTCTTCCAAATCCAGTTACAAGATTCATTCCCATTTCAGATACTGCTATTGTTAATGTTTGATATTCTTTTTGTTCTAATGTTGGATCAAAAGTTAAGTACACAGGTCCTTCTTCAAATTTTTCATTTAATTTTCCTGTTATAGTTATGTTTTCAACTTCTGTTGGAAGAAATCTTAAGCTTGGCTGTAACAATTGCCCTTCATTCATAACCAATGTTTCCCATACAGGTCCTACTTTTTTGAATTTAAAATAATTATATTCAATTTCCTCTGCTTCTTGTGGTTGCGGCATTATTTCAGGTATCAAAAATATAACTATTATAAATATTGCAACTAAGCTGGATACAATTATGTAAAACCAATGTTTTGGTTTTAATTTTGAATCATCTGTTTCAGTCATTTCATAACCTCAAATAATTCATAAACAATCCTATCAGATACCTGATATACTTCTTGTGCAGAGTTTGCTTTTGCAATTACGCAGTTATCTTTTGATATAATTTCTGTTATATTTCCATACTCTAATAATATTACTGGATTTTTTTCTGTTCCATCTTCACAATTTTTTTGAGGTAATACTACTTCTGTTGTATTAGTTAATGCTCTTACTATTACTTTGTTTAAGGATTTTAATCTTTCTTCAAATAATTTATATTGTGCTGTTGCCATTTCTGTTGCTAAATTACTGTTTGAATCATAAGTCACTATAAAATAATCTTCCTTCAATAATTTTTTAGCTCCTTCATCAATATTAATGTATTCAAGATCTGCTGGAAATGTTGTAAAAAAAACATCTTGTCCATTTATTTCTGTTGAAAATCCATTACTATTATAATAGAATTTTATTCCTTTATATTCTGTTTCTTGTTTTCCTCCTGAAGTAAAACCATAAAACATTGCTCCAAACATACTTAATACCATTATCATTATGATAAACATTCCCATATATGCCTTTTTATCTTTTTTTTGTTTCATTTTTTATACCTTTAAGCCTCTGAAGAGAGTTGAACTCTTGACCTGCTGCTTTCTCTCGCTTATTTTTTTATAAACCTTACGAGGCAGCTGCTCTACCACTGAGCTACAGAGGCATAATAATCAATAATCAATAACCAATAGCCACCCATTTACCTATTTAAGACTTATCATTTATATCCTAAATGCACAAAATCTTTTTATACTTTAAATATTATCTCAACAGTATGGTAAATCTAATGAATACGAAAGAATATACTAATGCAAAATATTCAATTGATTCAGGAAAAATTTTTGAATTTTTAAATTATATTAATATTCCTTTCCATAATGGAGATTTAAGTTTTTGGGCAAAGAGACAAAATAATTTTGAGCTTAATTTACGTTACGGAAACTTTGAAAGTTCTTACAGCTTTGATATATATGATGGTGAAAAAAACATAGTTTCTTTTGATAATGAATCTTTAGAATCTTCTTTAAAACAACTTTTGAATGGAAATTTTCTTTTTAAAAATAATTTTTCTGAAAGAGAAAAAAAATTTTATTCACCAAGCACAGTTAATATTGAATTAATTCCTACAACAACTCAATCTTTTGCTGATAAAGAACGTTCATATCAGCCATTTTTTAATAAAATATTGAATGTTTTACAGCAACAAAATTTTACAATTGAGGGTTTTCATATTCATTTGAATATGGGCAATATGCATTTTTTTGTAAATGAGTCTTTAGAAACATCTTTGATAACTGAAGAAAAGAGATTAAAAGAACTTAAACATCTGAAAGATATTTATAAAAATGATCCAAAATATGAACAATACGCAAACTTATACACAAAAGATAAACTCCAAAAACTCGAAGAATTATTTAACAATCTAAGAACAAATTTTGAATTAAAAGAATAATCACTTTAACTCTGCCAGCAATTTATCTTTATCCTTAAAATTCTTCTGGCACTCAAAACAAACATAATGTTTCTTGCCTTTTGAATCTTTTAGTACTGTTCCTTTTATTTTGTCTAAAAATAATTCTGCTATTTTTTTTGAACATATTTCACATTTCATAATAGTATAGTTTATTGCTTGTTTTTTTAAATTTAACGTTATTATCAATAACTTTTTTAAACACTCCATTCAATAATGGAATCATGGCAAACAGAATAGCTATTGTCAGAAAAGACAGGTGTAATCCTATTGCTTGTGGTAATTTTCTTTGTGCCAGGCTTTGCCCTGTCAATATGCAGCAGAAAGATTGTATTTCTGAAGATCCTGTTACGCATAAAGCAGTAATTAATGAAAAATTATGTACTGGTTGTGGTATTTGCCCTAATAGATGTCCTTTTGATGCAATTAGCATAGTCAATCTTCCTGAAGCTCTGGATAAACCAATTCATCGTTTTGGTATGAATGGTTTTCATTTGTTTAGTTTGCCAGCTCCTGTTTTTGGTAAAGTTATTGGTATTCTTGGTAAAAATGGCATTGGTAAATCTACTGCTATTAAGATTTTAGCAGGTATTATAAAACCAAATCTTGGAAAAGATGAACCTGCTTCTTATGAGGAATTGATTGAATTTTTCAAAGGAAGAGAATCTCAGAGATTTTTTGAATCTTTAAAAGATGGTAAGATAAAAATTTCTTATAAACCTCAACAGATTGATTTGCTTCCTAAAACTTACAAAGGAAAAGTAAATAATCTGTTAAAAACTGTTGATGAAAAAGGAAAGTTTGATGAGGTTGTTGATGCTCTTTCTTTAAGACCTGTTCTTGATAGAGATATTGATCAGCTTTCTGGTGGTGAACTTCAAAGGCTTGCTATTGCTGCTACTGTTTTAAAGAAAGCAAATGTTTATTTTTTCGACGAGCCAACAAGTTATTTAGATATCAAGCAAAGAATTCTTGTTAGCAAATTTATTAGAGAACTTGCTGATGAAGATACTGCTGTTATGGTTATTGAGCATGATCTTATTATTCTTGATTACATGACTGATCTTGTGCATATTATGTATGGTAAAGAAGGTGCTTTTGGTGTTGTTAGTCTGCCTAAGACTACAAGAAGTGCCATCAATACTTATCTTTCTGGTTATATTAGAGAAGAAAACATGCGTTTCAGGGATCATGAGATTTCTTTTATTGCAAGAAGAGAATTTTCTGATATTAAGTTTGAGCATCTGATTGGCTGGAAAAATATTTCTAAAAAGCTTGGTGATTTCTCTTTGTCTGCAGAAGATGGTGAGATAGGAAGAAGAGAAGCTGTTGGAATAGTTGGAGAAAATGGCATTGGTAAAACTAGTTTTGTAAAAATTCTGGCAGGTGTTTTAAATAAAGATTCTGGTGAAATTTCTGATAATGTTAAGATTGCTTACAAACCTCAGTATTTAGATAGTGAAAAAGAAATCTTAGTTCAGGAATTATTGAATGATGCTTTGAAACATTATGATCATTTATTTCGTCCTCTTGACTTAGAGCCTTTATTGACTAAGCAATTAAATCAGTTGTCAGGTGGAGAATTGCAAAGAGTTGCTATTGCTTATTGTTTAAGTCAGGATGCTGACATTTTTCTTTTAGATGAACCTTCTGCTTATCTTGATGTTGAGCAGAGATTATTGATTGCAAAAATTATCAGAGAAGTTGCAGATCATAAAACTGCAAGTATTCTTGTTGTTGATCATGATTTGATGTTTATTGATTATTTGTCTGATAGATTAATTGTTTTTGATGGTATTCCTGCTAAAGAAGGTATTGCTAAAGGTCCTTTTGAAATGCAGAATGGAATGAACTTGTTTCTTTCAAAACTTAATGTTACTTTGCGTAAGGATATTGAGTCTGGAAGACCTCGTATTAACAAGCCAGATTCAAGGTTAGACAGAGAACAAAAAGAAAAAGGTAAATTTTATGCTTAAATCAAAACTACAAACTTCACCACTTTTAAGTAAATATAAACAAAAGATTTAAAAACTAAACCAGTTTTTTCTAAATTATGGCATTCGATAAAGAAAAATTTAAATAATTTAGAAAATCATTAAATCTATCTCAAAGAAAATTTTATGAAGCTTTAGATGATCTTGCAGTTGAATTAAGCGAAGAGCCAGAAGAAACAATAACCCGACCTTTAGGTCCAAGCATAGATTCAATAAGAAGATGGGAACAAGGAAGAGTTTTTCCAAATGCAAAAAGTTTAGAATTGATTCAGGTTCTTGCTATAAGAAACAACTATGATCCTATGAAATTTTATACTACATATAATAAAATTTACAAAGACAATAATTAAACCCTTCTAAAAACTCCAAAATAAAAGAAACATTTAAAAGTGTAACAATATATGTACAGATGTACTAAAAATGTTACAGTTAAATAAATTAAAAATAATGGATTTATTTTTTGAAGAACCTTCTAGAAATTTCCAGATCAGAGAGATAAGCAGGTTAACTAAATTAGCTGTAACCTCTGTTAAAAATTATTTAAAAGAACTAGAACAAGAAAACTTGATAAATAAAGATAAAAAAACATTGTATCCTAGTTATGTTGCTAATCAGCAGAACAGATTATTCAAAATTTTTAAGCAACAATTAATCATTTTAAGATTATATTCTAGTGGAGCAATTGATTATATAGAAGATGAACTAAATCCTAAATGCATAATTCTTTTTGGAAGTGCAAGAAAAGGAGAATACGTCAAAAATAGTGATATTGACATTTTTGTGCAATCAAGAGAAAAAAATTTAAATTTGAAAAAATTTGAAAAATTACTTAAACATAAAATGAGCTTATTTTTTAAAGAGGATATTAACAAATTAAGTGAGGAACTATTTAATAATATTATTAATGGCATTAAATTATCAGGATATCTAAAAATAAGATGAAAAAGGAAATTATGGATTGGGATACTTGTGAAAAAGAACACATAAGAGTTATTAGTTTTGATGAAGATAAAATTAAATCCATTCTAAAAATGTGTTCTGTCAGGTTAAAATTTATTAAAAAACAAATCATTGATGATGAAACTGCATCAATTATTACTGAAGACTATTATGAAATCATCAAGGAATTATTAACTGCTCTTTTATTAAAGAATGGATTAAAATCAGATAATCATGAATGTTTAATTTCTTTCTTTAAGAAAAATTATCCAAATCTTGAATATGAAACAGGAATTATCCATGAATTAAAGTTTATAAGAAACAGGATTAGTTATGATGGATTTTTTGTAGAAAAAGAATATTTAAATAAAAATAAATTAGAATTCGAGCATATAATAAATCTTTTACTTGGATTAATCGAAAAATAATTAAACTCTTCTAACAAAACATAAAAATGCTGTATGACCTATCTCTACATTATCAGGTCTGACAATCTTTCCTTCAATTTTCCATTTTCTCTCTATTAATTCTATTGTCTTGACATAATATAATTCATTTCTTTGTTTAACTTCTTTAATAAATTCTTCTAAAGCAGGCAGACAAGGCATATAAACAACTAAATGCCCTCCTCTTTTCAATGCTTTTATAGAATTATCAATTGCTTTTACAGGTTCAGGAAGATCTAAAGTTATTATATCAATATCTTTTTCTTTGATTTCATCATATACACTTCCTTGAAAGAATGTAATATTTTTCAATCCTAAAGTTACTGCATTTTTTCTTGAAATCTCAAGATGATTTTCTTTTATCTCATAAGTATAAACTTCTTTACAGATATGTGCAAGATAGCTTGCAAGATGTCCGCTTCCTGTTCCTGCATCTACAACAATACTATTTTTATCTACTCCTGTTTCTGCCATTATTATTCCAATATCTTTTTTGTTTATTCCTTGTGGAAGTTTCTTTAATTCATTAAATTCATCTGCAAATCCCGCATTAAATATTAGAAATTCTTTTCCTGTTGAGCTTTTGATTGTTCCTTCTTTCTTTAAGTCTTCTTTGCTTATTGTTCCATATTTTGTTTTTATGTCTTTGTCAAGATTCTCAACATAATATTTCATTTCTTTGATTACTGTTCTTTCTCTTCCATCTATTGTTTCTTTCTTTTCCTTTACAATCAATACTTTTGCCATAAATCAAAATTAAAATGCCTGTTTTATAAATCTTTTTCAAATTTCCTTCAAAAAAATAAATTCTTATTATCTAAGAAATATTTAAATATAGCAAAAAAAGAAAGATGTTTATAAGAAAAAAATGAGCAAACTAAAAAAAATCTTAAAGACATCAAGCATGATTTTAGTAATTTTGTTTATTTTAACTTTGATAATGTTACTTTATCCTTTATCAAATATGCCTCAACAAACAAAAGATAGAATTCAACAGATTAGTGAAGAAAATCCTAATGATTTAGCTTTTCTTGAAGCAATATATTCTGAAGTTATTAACACTTTCAAAGGAGAAAAAAAGTGTTATATAAACAATATCAAAAAAAATTTCATTTTTGACATGGAAAAATTATTAACATATAACAAAACTTGTCTTCCTTGTCATCAATATAATAAATTATTTCAGGCTTATGTTTTAGAAAGTGGACGATTTGATAAAAATCAAGTAAAATCAAAACTAACCATTTGTCCTCGTGCAATAATGTTACATATTTATTCAGAAGTAACTTTAAAAGATGGAACAACAATTAATGTAGATACTTGGGGAGGAGATTCAGAGTTTGGAGTTCCTTTTGGCAAATCTATTCACCAAACAGATGTCTGCAGAAAATAGATTAAAAAAATAATTCTTTTTTCAGATTTAGAAATTTAATTTTATGTAAAATAAAAAGCGGAGAGAGGGACTCGAACCCTCGATCACAGGGTTGCAGCCTGTTGCCTTAGCCGCTTGGCGACCTCCGCAAATAAAATACGAGCCCGGAGGGATTTGAACCCTCGACCTTCAGCTTACCTCAAAAGAACATACTTCTATATTTAGAAGGCTGCCGCTCTATCCAGGCTGAGCTACGGGCCCATATAATAAAAGAAAGAAAATATTTGCTTTAAAAAGTTTTCTGAAAAAAGAGATTATCTCCTTTTTCTTTTGTCCTTTCTAAAGGTTCTCACTAAAACTATTATTATTCCTATTGCTACCAAATATGGGAGTATTACAAAGATTAATGTTAGTAATCCGTTTATGCTTCCCATTAAGGATTTCAATAGTTGTGAGAATTTAACCAATATCAAATCAACATATTCTGACTGTTTTTCCTGTATTGTTACGCTTATTTCAGAGTATGATATTCTTTTGTCTATTTTGCTCAAGGAATCTTCGTAGTATTTTATTGTTCTTTCTTGATTAAAGATTCTATCAGTTATTTCCATTTTTTCTTCTGCTGATTTGCTTTCATCATAGATTTGTTTGTATTTTGCCAGTCTTGATTTTGCTGCTTCTAGTTCAACTTCTAGATTAGTATATCTTCCTGTTACATCATCCATGTTTTCACTAAATTGCTGAACTTCTCCGATTTCTTTTAATTGCCCAATTATAGAATCATATTTTGTTGTTTCTACTTTTATCCTGTAATACCCTTGGTAGTATTCTTTTTTGTTTGTTCCATATTGATTGACGTTTTCATCCAATAAGAAAGAACTGCTTGATTTAAAAATATCTTTTAATTTTTGTTCAGAAGTTTCAAATTCTCCTTTTTCTACTTCTGTTCTTAAGTTTGCTGTTTTTGTTATTTTTCTTTCTTCAACTTCTGGTGCAAAATCTGCTGATTGAATCATCATTCCTTCTGATGCATAAGATCTCATAGCAGTTGGTGCATAATATCCGTCATCAATATCATATGATACTCCCCCACCACCTAAACTTTTTGTCAAAGAATTTACACTTATATTGTCTAAACTTATTGGTCCTGCAACTATTCCCACTACAACAAGTAATAGAATTAAGATTAACCAGTTTTCTTTTATTCTTTTAAATTGGTCTTTTATGCTCATTTTTCATGACCTCCATATTTTAATACACATCTTCTAAAATATGTATTGTTCAGGTAGTTAAAATATATAAAGCAATCGTTTTAGTTAGTCAATTACCTTATAATTTGTTAGTAACCCAAGTCAAATCTCTTAGAATAAAAGCTTGAGCAGACAAGAGGATCGTCTCATCCGGAGAATGTCTGCATTCATTAAAGTAATCAAAAATTTGAAGTTACTAACAATTAAGGCAACCAAGTCTTTCCATTCTTCAATTTATCTGGAAGATAATTATTCAGAACATAATTAAGATTTTTTGATGAGAATGCCTGCTGTTCTGCTCTTTTCTTAAGCTGAGCCATTAATTGAAGTGCTTTTTGCCATTCTTTATGATGCTGTACAAATGGATCATTCTTTAATCCATCTTTTATTCTTTTCAGGTCAATATCTTTTAATGGATGTGTTGGCAGTTTATAATCAATTATGTCTTGCGGTGTTACTCCTAAGAATTTTGCTTTTGGTACACAGAAATAATCATTTATGTGTGCTGCATTTCCACTTCCTACTTTCAATGTTCTGTAAATATTCAGATATCCATATGGATCTCCGTCTGTAAATACATATACAGGAAGTTCATGTTCATCACTTAATTTTCTGATAAATCTTCTTGTTGCTCTTGATGGAACTCCTTTTAATGATATTAATATGCAATTATGTTTGTCCCAGAATTTATGATATACAAATCTTTGATACATACCTGATGTTTCGATTGCTAAAACAAATTTTGCTTTTGTCTTGAATTTAAACTGTTCTACAGTATTTGGAATATTAAATCCTCCTGTCCCCATTCTTGAACAGTCTATTTCTATATCTTCTCCTGTTAATGGATCTTTATCTACAATTATCAGTTTTCCTGTTACTGCACTTCCGTCTTCATCTGGAATAAATCCTAGTCTTTCTCTGTTATATTCCATCATTGCTTCCATGTCATCCATTATTGAATCTGATTCTGCTTGTTCTTTGAATCCTGCGTCGCCCCAATTTTTTGATTGATAATAAACATCTCTTTTTGCTGCAATATCATTTGTTTCTACAAGATTTTTTGAGAGTGACATCATTCTCAAAGTTTGTGCAAATGTTTTTATTGTAGATGCTGTCATTGTTCTTTCTTTTTTTAATCCTTTTAAGGTGAAATGTCCTTGTTTTACATCATATTCTACATTTTGAAGACTTCTGACAGGACTTGTTACTTTTGGCTGTTGTCTTGATAAGATGCTTTTGTAAACATTTGTTGCTATTTCCTGTATTTTTTTTATTACTTCATTCACTTTACTCATCTTTTCCACCCTCTTTTCCTATTTTTGAGAATTCTTCATCATATTCTACATTTTCTGATTTTATGTCTTTTATCTCTCCTCTTTTTTTCTCTAGTATCTCTTTCAGAAGCATTTCAACTTTTTGTTCATTTCCTGCATTCAAGTCTAATAATTCTTTTAGTGCTTCTCCTACATGAGGGATATATTTTTCTATATAGCTTCTTTTTTGTTGTTCTGAACCTATTTTTTTCTTTTTATGAATATAACTTCCTAGCTTTCTTCCGCATTCTTGTACTGCTAATTTTATTTCTTTTATGATTTCAGGATAATGTGCTATTGCTTCTTTTGCTTCTGATGTGAATGGTGGCCAGACACTTGC
>CAZNAM010000006.1:0-4058 GCA_964571335.1 uncultured Methanosarcinales archaeon
ACATGGTCAGCCTTTAGAATTTGAAGTTGGCAGTGGTAATGTTATCAAAGGATTTGACGATGCTGTTATAGGTATGGAAAAAGGCGAAGAAAAAGAAATCAAATTAACTGCAGATAAAGCTTATGGAGATATTAAAGCAGATCTTGTTAAAGAGTTTCCAAAAGACCAGCTCCCTAAAGAGCAAGAAGTAAAAGAAGGTATGATGCTACTTATGGGTTTGCCAAATGGCGCCCAGATGCCTGTTAAGATTGTTGAAGTCAAAGAAGACATTGTCATGATTGACTTAAACCATCCTCTTGCAGGTAAAACTTTAATCTTTAAGATTAAGGTAGTAGATTTTTGAGGTATGAAAAAATGGAAGGAACTGTTAAATGGTTCAAGAAAGACAAAGGCTACGGCTTTATAGTTGGCGAAAATGGTAAAGAGTATTTTGTTCATCACTCTGAGCTTCCTGAAGGATTAGAGCTTAATGAGAATGACAAGGTAAATTTTACTCCTAGAGCTAGTGATAAAGGCGAACAAGCCACTAAAGTTGAACTAATTGAAGCTGATTGATTATTTTCACAAGAAAATCAACTAGTTTTTGATTGCCAAATCATCTATGAAATTTGGGTTTTTTGGTTTATTTATTTTTTATTAATCTTTATTTTTTGATTTAGAAAAGATTTCTTTTATTATATTTATTTACTTTTAATTATTTCAACAGCATCTATCATTTTCCAGTAATCTTCTACATTTTCTTCGATTTTCTCTATCTCACTTATATCACTTCTTAATTCTGGATGTTTTGCAATCATGAATGAACAGCAGTCTTCATATGGAAGTATGCTTGCTTCATATGTTCCTTCTTTTTTTGCTATGTCTATTATTTCTTGTTTATTTTTTCCAAGCAAAGGAGTAAATATAGGATATTTTGTTGCAGAATGTATTGTTTTTATGTTTTCAGTTGTCTGTGATGCCACTTGTCCTAAAGAATCTCCTGTAAGAAATGCTTCTGCTTTTTCTTTTTTTAGTATTGTTTCTGCTATCCTAAACATAAGTCTTCTGTATATTATCATTCTATATTTTGCAGGAACATATGTGATTATTTTCTTTTGTATTTCTTTGAATGGAACTGTATAAAATGTCAGTTTTCCTTTTTTTTGCAAGATTGAGATTATCTTGTTCATTTTTTCTTCTTTTGCTATTTTGTTTAAGGTTTCAGGTGAAAAATGAACTGCTGAGACTTCTATTCCTTTTTTTAAAGCTAAAGCAACAGCAACAGGACTGTCTATTCCCCCACTTAATAACGCAACAGCTTTCATCTTATATTCTCAATCACAATAAGTTTTTTTAAATATTGCTCACAAACAACAATTATGTTTAAAAAGATATCTTATAAAACCAAAGAAGAGCTTATCAAATCTGCTATTGATAGAGTTAAGCCAAGACTTCCTAAAGAAGATTTTGTTAGCACTTCGCCTTCTCCTTTTGTGGGAAAATTTGGTTATCCTAATATTAATGTTGGAATTCTTACAACTCCTGAAGTCAATAAATCTGCATGGACTTATGATGCTCCTAAATTTTGGTCTAAAAATGATTATCAGATTGATAAATTAGTTAATCTTAGAGCTGAATTAATAAATTCTAAATTTAATATGAATGTTAAAAAATCTAATGATTTAACTAGCATTCAGGAGATTGCTCTTTCCTCTAAACCTGTTGATGTTGAAATTAAAACTAACAAACCTCCTAAAATATTTTTCAGGCAGGATTCTTTGATGGCCCCTACAGGAGCTAATGCTGAACTTATAAAATTCAGTCTCTCCTCAAATCCTAAGATAAATTCTCATGTTGAAAAATATTATTCAGATACTGACTGCAAGTCTGTTGAAGCTTTAACTTCTCTTTTCAATAAAGGTATTGATGAGACTTCTCTTACAAGAATGCTCAGCGTCGGTTCTTTTGGTTTAAAAAATAACAGAAAGCTTGTTCCTACTAGATGGAGTATCACTGCTGTTGACGATACTTTAGGGAAAAATTTGTTGAAAAAAGTTAAGGATTTTCCTGAATCTGATAATCTTGTTTTTTCAGGTTCTTATCTTGGAAATTATTATCTTATTATTTTCATGTCAGGTAAATGGCAGTATGAATTGTTTGAATGTTACATAAAAAGCAAGGATTTTTCTACTGATTTTGAAACATATAAAGGAAGAACAACTTATGCCGATAATTGTGCAGGAGGTTATTATACTGTAAGATTAGCAATTCTTGAAAAATTAAAAGAATTGAAAAGACAGGCAAGTGTTCTTGTTTTCAGGTTTATTGACGATTCTTATCTTGTTCCTTTGGGTGTTTGGGTTACAAGAGAAGCTTCAAGGATCGCTCTAAAAAACAAGCCAATCAATTTTTCTGATAAAACTTTATCTCTAAAATATGCCAGTTCATTTAGTTTAAGAAAGTTTAATATTAATCTCAACAATTTCATTAAAAAAAGTGAATTGTTAAATCAAAAAAGAATTACTGATTTTTAAAATATATATTGAAGTTATCTTTTAAGAAAAATTATTTAAACAAATCAATCATTATGATATTATGAACCTTATTGATACTCTTATTTCAGAGCTTAAGCGTGCAAGAGATCTTGATGTTTATCTTGATAATAATTCTAATTCTGTAAGTAATTTTAAGTCTTCAAGAAACTCCACATTGATTTCTTCTATTAATTCTTTAATTGATCAGATTGAAAAAATTAATCCTGATACTGGGTTGATTATCAGCAGAATGCGTAAAACAAGAGATACTCAAAAATTAATAGAATTAGCACATAAACTTCCTCTTACAGAAGAAAGAATTTCAAGAATTAAAGCTCCTTTATTAGTTTCTGATGAGATTAATGCTGATTGGAAAGAAGCTAATGATTGTTTTGAAAATCAATTATTTAGAAGTTGTGTTATTATTTGTGGAAGGCTTCTTGAGATTGCTTTGCATGCTAAATATTATCTTACAACTAATGTTGATTTGTTGGAAAAAGCTCCCGGTATTGGTTTAGGTAATTTGATAGCTAAACTTTCTGATAAAGGTGCTTTTGTTGATCCTGGATTGAGTAATCAGATTCATTTAATCAATCAAGTTAGAATTCATAGTGTTCATAAGAAACAAAAGCCTTTTTTTCCTTCCAGAAATCAGGCAAAAGCAATCATGCTTTACACAAAAGATGCTATTGAAAAATTGTTTTATTGATTCGCTATCTTTTTCTTCATATCTTCTAGTTCTTTCTTGAATTTCTTTATTGTATTCAGAACATGTTCTGGTTGTGTTTGTAATATTTCTGATAATTTAGCAAGTAAATCCGACAGTTCTCCTTTCATTTCTTTTTTCTCAACAAGTTCTAATTTATCAATGTTTATTTCTTGTTTTTTCTTTATTACTTTTCTTGCTTTTTTCCATTTAGTAAATAATTCTTGTGCTCTATGAGGAATTTCTCTTATTGAAACTCCCAACTCTTTAGAAACTTTTTCTAATATTTTATTTTCTTTATCTTCTAAATTTTCTGCTGCTTTTCCTGCTGCAAATGTTATTCTTATCACTCCATCTTTTACTTTATTTGTTTTAAAAATCACAATTTTTCCTGTTTCAGAAGTATTATTCAAATGCGTTCCTCCGCATGCTTCAACATCTAAATTACTTATTCCAACTATTCTTAATATTTTTCCAGGAACTGCTCCGCCTTGATATATTCTCATTCCATATTTTTGTTCTGCTTTTTCTCTTGCCATGAATTCTTTTTTTACAGGTATTGCTTTTTTAACAATTTCATTTGCTTTATCTTCTATTTTTTTTATTTCTTCATCTGTTAAGTTTTCATAATGAGTTATGTCTAATTGTCCTTTTTCCATGTCTTTTTTTGCTCCTGCTTGATTGGCATGATGTCCTAATATGATTTGTGCTGCTGCATTTATGATGTGTGTTGCTGTATGATGCTGTGTTAATTGCACTCTTCTTGCAAAATCAAGCTCGCAGTCAACTATGTCTCCTGCAGAAAACTTTGGTTTTTTTTCAAGAACATGGATTATTAT
>CAZNAM010000006.1:4158-22159 GCA_964571335.1 uncultured Methanosarcinales archaeon
CTTCCTGCACTATTTTTTCATGTCTTTCTGAAACTTTTGCATAGAAATTTTTTGGAACTTTTACTTTTACACCTTGTTTTTCTGCTTCTTCAAGAATATCTTCTGGGCTGATTCCATGGCTATCATATAATTCTATTAATTTTTCTTCTGTTATTTTTTCTTTTATTATTCTTGAAAGTGTTAGTTTTATTTTTTCTCTTGTCTGTTCATATTTTTCTGTTTCTATCTGTAATATTTTTTTGATATTATCAAGATTTTTTCTTAATTCAGGAAATAAGGGTTTCAAATATTCTGCATGCCATTCGCACAGTTCCCAAAGCTGTATTTTCCAGTTATATTTTCTTATAAAACTCAATGCTCTTCTAAGAATTACTCTTAGATTATACATTCCTCCTACATTACTTGGCAGTCCTCCGTCATTTATTGCAAATAATAATGCTCTTGTGTGTTCTGCCACAGAATATAATGCTGCTTGTTTGTTTGCTTTTTCTTTTAATTCTTTTACATTCATATCTAATTCTTTTGCTATTTCTTTCCAAGTTTTTTCTATATCTTTTACTTCATCAAGATTTAATTTTGGACTTAATGGATAAAATTTTTTTGCAAATTCTTTATCTAATTTAACTCCTGTTAAAGCTCTTAGTTTTGTAATCACTTCAGGAAACATTGTTTCATAATTATTTAATGCTCCTTGAGTAAACCAAGCAACTCTTCCATATCCTTGTCCCATATCTAAGACTTTTTGTTTTAATTCTTGAAATCCTGTTTCTGTTACTTCATATTGCATATATACTTGATTGCTTATCTCTAGTCCTCTAGAAAAGAATTCAAGACAAGGTCCAAAATTTCCTCCTCCTGCCCAGACATCTTCATGTATTTTTATTTCTTCTATTGGTATTCCCATTCCTTTTGTTAGCCAGGTTAAATGATCTTTTAAGAATTTGTTTATGTCATAATCTTTTGGTTTTAAAAATGCGTGTTCTCCAAGCATTATAAAACCGACATTGTGTCCTGTGATTCCTACATTATCTGTATCATTAAAACGCAGGCAGAATTGAGGTATCACCAAGGGATTTGCTGGCGGATTAATCTCACCGCTTACAACATATGGCTGAAATGCGGCTATGCTTGCTATTGTGAATTCTGTTGTTGGATTCCATCTTGCAATTACAGGATATCTTTTTATGGGTTTATATCCTAGTTTTTCATGTATTTTCTTGTATTCTTTCCAGACATCAATATAGCTTATTTTCTTTTTGCAGGGACTTTTCCCTATGAAAGTTAATTTTTCAACACATTCTGTATCTCCGCAAATGTCTGATTTTTTTATGTTCCAGAAGTATTTTTTGCATTTATTGCATTGATATCTTTTAAATTCCAGTTCTTTTAGTGTTTTCACTGGATATGTTGTTTCATATTCTTTAGTTGCTTTTTTTCTGAACTCTTTTTTTATTTCTTTGTCAGTAACCATCATCTAATAGAATTAGCTTTTACTATAAAAATATATCTCTACAACAAAAAAATCATAGTCAAAAAAGAAATATTAAGAAAAAAAAATAAAAAAATGGATTTACTCGTCTTGTCTCCATTTAGAGATTCCGATTATTAATCCAACTACTATTAACAATGCTATTAGCACGATTAAAGAAACTTCCAATACAGCTCTCAAACTTGTTGATTTTCCTTGTTTCTCTTCTTTTACTGCTGGTTGTTGAATTTGTTCTTGTTTTTCCTGTGTTTCTTCTGGAACAACTATTTCAACTTGCTTTTCTTCTTTATTGCATGCAGCGTTTTCAAGTACATTTATTTTTGTGAATGCTGTTATTGTTTCATGGCCATCATCATATAGCACTTCAGCAACTACAATATACTCGCCTGCTTTTACACATTGTGGTAGTCTTAAGAATATTTCTTCGATTTCTTTAGTATCTTCAGATTTTATACTGTCAATATATTCTGTTGCTAGTAAGTTTAATTCTGGTATTCCTATTGTTACTTTGATATCTTCTTCAGTTTTTTGTCCTTTGTTTTCTATTCTTACTTTTGATACAAATCCAGTTCCTGATTTAATGTTATAGTTTGGATTTAACATCAAATCTCTTATCTTTAATTCATGTCTTGGTGCATCTATTTGTAAGTTATAGTTATATACTTGTTCATAACTGTTTCTGTCTGAAATTATAATTCTTAATTTATAATCATCTACGTCTAAGTTTTCTGGAAGATTTAAGGTTAATTTCTTTATGTAGATATTTCCTTCTTCTACATCAAAAAGACCTGTTTCATCAGATACTCTATCTTGATGGTTGTATTCATAACCATTTATCCACACCATGATTTCCAAATCGTCATGATCTTCAAATGCTTCAAGTATAATCTTGACTTCAAATTCAGAATCTCTTTCAATACTTAGTTTATTCCATTCAGAATTTGATATTTCTGTTCCATCTATCTCTACTTTATTGATAGATACTGGCAATGTACCGTCTGTATTTTCCTGAGCTGGTGTTGCTATAGGTAATAGCATAAAAACAATACCCAAGATCATTAATGTTTTGATATAATTCATTATTTTCCCCCCCAATTAATATAATTTCATAGGTTGTTACTACCACAAAGTATAACTCATATATAAATGTTTTGGTTAATTAGCATTGGATAGTGAAAACAAACAAGGAGTACTCACCAGTTTAATTAACATATATCCGCTACTTTTATAAAAGTACTCATAAGTCTTATTTTTATGATAAGACAGCCTATTGTAACAATCATGGGCCATGTTGACCATGGAAAAACCCTTCTTTTAGATAAGATCAGAGGTACTGCTATCGCGGCCAGAGAAGCAGGAGGAATCACTCAAGCAATTGGTGCCAGTATTATTCCATTAAAAACATTAAAAACAGTATGTGGTGATTTAATTAAACATATTAATTTAACCATTCCTGGATTGTTGTTCATAGATACTCCTGGTCACGCAGCTTTCACAAACTTAAGAAAAAGAGGAGGTAATTTGGCAGATATTGCCATTATTGTTGTTGATATTAATGAAGGGTTAAAACCTCAAACTATTGAAAGTTTAGAAATTTTGAAAAAATATAAAATTCCTTTTGTTATCGCAGCTAATAAGATTGATTTGATTCAGAATTGGCAAAAGAATAAAGGTTTTCTTCTGCAAAGTATGGATTCTCAGCCAGAAAGCACCAAAAGATTGTTTGATACTAAATTCTATGAACTTGTAGGTCAGCTTTACGAAAAAGGATTTAATACAGATCGTTTTGACAAAATTTCGGATTATACTCAAAATATTGCAATTGTTCCAATTAGTGCTGTTACAGGAGCTGGTATTCCTGAATTATTAATGGTTCTTGCTGGTTTGACTCAAAAATATCTTGAACAAAATCTTAAAACAGATGTTCTAGGTCCTGGCAAAGGAACTATTTTAGAAGTTAAAGAACAAAAAGGAATCGGCACAACTTTAGATGTTATTATTTATGATGGTTGCATTAAAGTTGGCGATAAAATTTTGATTGCAGGATTAGATAAACCTATTAAAACTAAAATAAAGGCTTTGTTTGTTCCTGAAGCTCATGAAGAGATGCGTGAAAAAAAATCAAAATTCAAGTCAGTAAAAGAAGTTAATGCTGCAAATGGAGTTAGAATTTCTGCTCCTGACACAGATAATGTTGTTGCAGGTATGCCTATTGTTGTTGTTAAAGATAATGAAGAAGAATTAACTAAACAAATTCAAAAAGAAGTTGAAAGTGTTATGATTGACACTGATGATCTTGGTGTTATAATTAAAGCAGATGCTCTTGGCAGTTTAGAAGCGTTAAGTGTTTTGTTAAAGGAAAAAAATATTCCTGTCAAAAAAGCAGGTATTGGCCCTATCACAAAAAAAGACATCAGTGATGCTGAAGTTGTCAGAGAAAAAGATTCTTTGCTTGGTGCAATTCTTGGTTTTAATATTCCTAAACCTTCTGAAACAGGCATTCCTGTTTTTGTTAATACTATAATTTACAAATTGATTGAAGATTTTGAAAAATGGCAGGAAAATAAGAGGAATGAGATTCAATTATCTGCTCTTGATCATATTACAAGACCTTTTAAGCTGGAATTATTGAAAGGTTATGTTTTTCGTCAAAGTAATCCTGCTGTTGTTGGTGTTGAAGTTATTGCAGGAACTTTAAAATCTAATTCCAACATAATGAATATTGATGGAAAAACAATTTCTATTGTAAAAGGTATTCAGTTAGAGCAGGAAAATGTTGATAAGGCCGAAAAAAATAAGCAGGTTGCTATTTCCTTGCCTAATGTTATTGTCGGCAGACAGATTAAAGAAGGAGATATCTTATATTCTGCAATAAATGAAGATGAATTCAGAAGATATAAGGAATTCAAGGACTACCTATCCTCAGATGAAAAAGATCTTCTTAAAGAGATCGCAGTTATAATGAGAAAAAATAATGCTTTATGGGGTGTCTGATTTGAAAGAACTTATTTTTCTTAAGAGCAAGGAAGTTAAGCAGTTGATGAAAAGGGTTAATGATCAATGGGGTGCTGATTTTCTTGATTTATTTCAGGAATTTGCTTTTTTTAAGAATAAGGAAAAGATTTTTTTGGTTACAAGAAATATCGCAGAAGTTCCTTTTGAAAAATTAAGGTTGAATAATGCTGGAATGTATATTCTTGAAGATAAGAATGATGAATTAAGGTTAAGTGTTGAAGGTTCTCAGCTTCTTGGAAAGAATGCAACAAAAAACATCATAGAATTAAATAAGGATGAAATTGTTGAATGGCTAAAAGGAAATGATTTTGAGAAACAAGGAGATAACAAAGGTTTTGTCATGATAAAATATAAAGATGATTTTTTTGGTTCAGGTAAATTCAAAGAAAATAGATTATTAAATTTTCTTCCAAAGATAAGAAGATTAAACGAAGTTAATGTTTAGTATTTCTCCATCTTTTATCTCCAACATGATGAAGATTTTGAAGTACTTTTCCTTCATTTTTTGCAAGCATATCTTCTGTATCATACAATGCTTTACAAACTGCTAATGGTTTGTGATATTTTTCATCCATGACCAATATCACATCATTCTTTTTTATTCCTTCTCCTATTTCTTTTATTCCAGGCCTCATCACATCTGCACCGTTTGTTACAAACTTTATCGCTCCTAAATCCACAATTATTTTTTTTAAAAAATTTCTTTGGATTATTAATTTCAGATTTGGAACTAATATGTCATCAAGATAAAAGAAGTTTTCTTTTTTGTCTTTTAATATACTTTTTGAGTCTTCTTCTTTTAACAGAACAATCTTATCTTTTTTGTCAAAGAAATTATCTACGCTGAATTGTTTTTTTATCTTTTCATTCAGTTCTTTAATTTCACTTTTACTTAAGGGTTTAATCATATTTACTGATGTGTTTTCTATGTTTATAAATTTGTTGTTAGCAATATCTGTGCTACCAAGCGAAGTCTTTGATTTGCTTTTCAAATTAATTCAATGCTCGGAGAATATGCAGATAAATGAGCGAACGTAGCGTGGCACAGGCATGTTTATGTTAGTTTGTTGCATAAGTTTTTTAACCATCAATTAACTCAGCAAGAACATGATTGAAAAGATTGAATCAGGAATTCTGCTTTCTGAAAAAGAATGGATTAATCACATTGAATCTCTAAGAAAAAAAGTAACTAACTCAAATATAAATAAATTAAAAATCATTCTTGAAGATGCTGTTAAAAAAAGAATTAAAAATGAGCCATTAGGTTTGCTTTATAGTGGAGGTATTGATTCTGTTCTTTTGGCAGTCATTCTTAAAAAACTAAAAGCAAACTTTTTCTGTTTTTGTGTTGGTATAAAAAATAGCCCTGATGTTATAGCTGCTAAAAAAAGTGCTGAACTGCTTGGATTAAACTTAATAGTTAAGGAATTTGAAGAAAAAGAAGTTTTTGATATTTTCAAAAAGACAGTAAAGCTTTACAAAGCTCCTTCTGCTATTGATATTGCAATCGGAAGTGTTATTTTCTCTGCAATCCAATTAGGAAAAAAATTTGGAATAAAAACTTTTTTCACAGGTCTTGGTGCAGAAGATCTTTTTGCAGGCTATCATAAATATCGCTCTGCTAAAGATATCAATAAAGAATGTTGGAATGGCTTGAAAACAACATATGAAAGAGATTTTTTAAGGGATTTTCCTGTTGCCAGATTTTTTAAAGTAAATTTTGCAGTTCCTTTTTATGATGAAGCGGTTATTATTTCTGCAATGGGCATTTCTGGTGAAAAAAAGATTAACAAGGATTTTAAGAAAATTCCTTTAAGAGAAGTTGCAGTTTTAGAGGGTGTTCCTGAAGAATTTGCATGGCGTAAGAAAAAAGCAGCCCAGTATGGTTCTGGTTTTGACAAAATGCTTGAAAAGTTTGCAAAAAAAAGCAAGGTAAGCAAGGCAGAATTTGTTAAAAAATTAAAATCAAACTAGATGAATTTCTATTATATCTTCATCTTCCAGTTCTTTACCTAATTTTCTAAATTCTTGTCCTGGAAATTTTGCACTTTTTCCCCAAACTTTTGCAAACCTGAATTTGTTAATAAAATCTCTGTGTATTTTTCTGCAGACAGATTCTATTGTTACCGGCGATCTTAAAACCAAAGGTATTTCCATATCTGGTTCTTTATTTATCTCTTTCAAATATACTCTTTTAAAATTTAATTTTTCAAAGATTTTTTTTTGTAATTGTTTTATTCCTGTTCCTTTTGTTGCACTAACTATTGAATCTGGTTGATATATATTTTTTAATGATTTCAATTGTTTTTTATTTGCTAAGTCTGATTTTGTTGCAGCATATATTGATTGTATATATACTCTGTTTCCATAAACCACATCAATTAATTGGTCTATATCTATATCTTCTCTTATTATTACATCCACATTAACCATTTTCATTTCTGAAAGAACTTTTTTGACAACATCTTTACTGATTTTTGTAAGTTTTACCGTTGTATAAACATTAATTCCTCCTTTTGATCTTTTCACCATCTTTACATCTGGTTTTTCTTGATCTAATCTAATATTTACATTGTATAATTCTTTTTTGATGGTATCATAATGCTGAGGTGTTAATGCTTCTGTTAAAATCAGAACTAAATCTGCATTTCTGGACATTGCCAAAACTTCTTTTCCTCTTCCTTTTCCTTGTGATGCTCCTGCAATTATTCCTGGAACATCTAATATTTGTATTTTTGCATGGTTATATGTTAGAACTCCTGGAACTACTGTTAATGTTGTGAAAGCATATGCTGCTATTTTAGATTTTGATCCTGTCAAGGCATTCAATAATGTGCTTTTTCCTACACTGGGAAATCCTACAATGATTACTGTTGCATCTCCTGATTTTTTAACAAAAAAACCTTCTCCCCCTATTTTTTTTGATTGTCTTTTTTCTAATTTATCTCTTAATTTTGCTATCTGACTTTTTACTAAGCCAAACCATAATTCTGTACTTTTATTGTATTTAGCTTTGGCAAGTTGTGCTTCAAGTTCCTTTATTCTCTCAGATATATCCATTGTTTATCAAAATGAGTTATTCTATATATATATCAAACACAACACATTTAATTTTTTATTAACTTGTTGGTGTTTGCTATTACGAAAAACAAACAAAATGTCATGATTATTTGTTTTAAGTATAAAAAAGTTTATATAAGTATTATTTATCTGTTTTTATTGATATGAATCAGGTTTTAACGGTATTAAAAATAATTTATGATAAGTTTTTAATCAGTCTTTTTATAATTCTCGTAGGTTTTATTATTGGTAAAGCTATTGGAAAAATTATTGAAAACTTTTTCAAAGGTTTTGAAATTAATAGATTGCTTAAAAAAGTAAGTTCTAGTATTGCTTTTGATAAAGCCATAGGTCAATTAAGTTCTTATGCTGTTTATATAATTACTGTTATTTTTGTTCTTCAAGTTATAGGTATTAAGAATCTTGTTTTTACAATTATTTTAATAATTTTATCTGTTCTTATTGTTTTATCTTTAATTGCTGCCATTTCCACCATCATCCCTAACATGTTTGTTGGTTTTTTTATTAAAAAAAAAATTAGAAAAGGTCAAAATATTAGGTTTGGTTCTGTTAAAGGCAAGATTTTAAAAATTAGGTTTTCTGATGTTATGATTAAATCAAGTACTGGTGATGTTTTTTCTGTTCCTTATATTTATATCAAAAAAAAGATTAAGTAAGTAATTCTAACATACTGACAATATTAAAAAGTTGGCTTCTTGTAAATGCTTCCATATTCATATCATCTGTTAATTCTTCCAAAGATTGTAATGCTCTGCTTATTTTTATTGATTGATCTGTTTCTTCATTTAAAAAAGATATTGTGCAGCATATTTTAGACTTAATATTTTTTGGCACTGATGAATCTTCTTGAAGTTCTTTAAGTGCCCCTATTATTTCTGTTATCTTTTCATCCATTTTTACAGAATTTATTTCCTTTCTTTTAGTACTTCTTGTTGCAATTCTTTTATTTTTTCTTTAAATTGTTTTTCTTGTTTATCTAATGTTTGTAATCTTAAATCAACTATTTTTTTCTTTTCATCAAGATCTTGTTTTAATTTTTCTTTTGGTGTTTTTATCAGAACATTTGCGACTATTTTATATGTTTCTTCGCTATTTTCTATTTCTTTTAATGCAGAATCAATTTCAATTTGTTGTGTTTGTATTTGTTGTTTTTGTGCAGAAACTGCTTGTATATTTTGTTCAAGCATTTGTATTTTGTTTATTTTTTCTTGTAATTCAGTCATTTTTTTTACCGATTAATTTTATAAAGTAATAATCAATTAATAAATAGCTTATATTGCTTTTACTTTGGTTGTTGCAGATCTTGATTTATACAAAACTTTACTTCCGCAGTATGGACATCTTATTTTTTTGCCCCTTAATTCTTCACTAACTTTCTTTTTACATGTAAAACAAGTATATGATACCATTTTATTCTTCAGAAACCCCCATTTCAAGTTCTTCTTGTACTACTGGTTCTTCTTTAAGTTCTGTAATTTTATCTTTTAATCTTGTTAATTTTCTTTTAGTTACAGTATATGCTCTGCTCGTAAATTTTGTTCCGCAAGCATTACACGCCCAAACTCCTGCAAATACTCTTTTTACTGATGTTTTTAAGCAATAAGGGCATTTATGTTTCTTTTTTTGTTCTTTTTCTATTTTGGCTAATCTATGTTTTACTGTTCTTCCATATCTTGCACCAAATCTTCGTGCTGAACCTAATTTATCTGTTCTTGCCATTTTTAGTTGATTAACCGCAGTTTATTTTTAAATGTTATTGTTTTTAAGAATAACTAAGTTAGTCAAATCTATGCCACTTAGTGTCGTTTTCAATTAATTTTTCAAGTGATTTATTCTCGAAAAATAATCAAATAAAAAATCAAACTAAGCGTGGCACAGGTATAATATGTCTTATTTTCATCAACAGTTTTATAAATGATTAAATTTGATTTTCGCTTTATGTCACACATATCAGCATCTGAAAGATTCCATTTAAAAAAATTAATTAAGGAATTGGAGAAGTATAAAGCTCCACACACTGAGTTTGTAACAGTTTACATTCCTGCAGGTTATGATTTGGATAAAATAACTAATCATCTTAAACAAGAACAAGGCACTGCGACTAATATTAAATCAGCTTCTACTAGAAAAAATGTTATTGATGCTCTTGAACGTATGATTCAAAGATTAAAACTTTACAAAAGAAATCCTCAAAATGGTTTAGCTGTTTTTGCTGGAAATATTGCTGCTAAAGAAGGTAAATCAGATCTTAGAGTATGGGATATTGAACCTCCTGTTCCTCTTTCAACAAGAATTTATAGGTGTGATAAAGATTTTCAGTTGGATATTCTTAAGGATCTTTGTGAAACTAAAGAATTTTATGGTTTAGTTGTTATGGATGCAAGAGATTCTATGCTTGCTGTTCTTAAAGGAAAAAGTATTGTTAATTTAGCTAAGATTCATTCTCCTGTTCCTGGAAAGTTTAAAGCAGGAGGTCAAAGTGCATTAAGATTTTCTCATAATAGAGATCTTGCAATTAAACAGCACATGAAAAGAACAGCTGAATTAATGAAAGAACAATTTCTTAAAATGGATGGTTTAAAGGGTATTCTTGTTGGTGGTCCTGGTCCTATTAAATATGAGCTTGTTGATAGCAATTTTATTACCAATGACGTTAAAAAAAAGATTATCGCAGTTAAAGATTTATCTTATACAGAAGATATTGGTTTGCAGGAATTAGTTGATAAAAGTAGTGATGTTCTTGCTGAAGAAGAAATTGCTGAAGAAAAGCAAATTGTTGGTTTGTTTTTAGAAAAACTTGCTAGAGAACCTACTTTGGTTGTTTATGGCAAGGTTAATGTTAAAAGAGCTTTAGAATTGGGTGCTGTTGATACTCTTCTTTTATCTGAATCATTAGATGATGAAACTATTGAGGAATTAGAAGATGTTGCAGCTCAATTTAATAGCAATGTTAAGATTATTTCTACAGAAACAAGAGAAGGTGTTCAGTTAAGAGATATAGGACAGATAGGTGCTATTTTGAGGTTTGCAGTATGAACTCTGAAATAGGAGAATTATCTTTTAAACAATTATTTCCAAATAGAAAAATTCCGAATATTTCTGTTGAATATGGTCAGCTTCATGGTTTTAATGCTAATATTTCTTTGTCTTTTTCAAGATTGAAAATCAACATGAGTAAAAAATGGGAAAATATCAGCGATTCTATAAAGATGGGTTGTATTCAGGAATTATTAAGAAAATTGTATAAAGCAAAAAAAAATAAGACCACTGAAATTGAATTATACAATAATTTTATCAGGAGTTTATCTGATTGTCTCCCTTCAACTAACTCTCATCCAGTTCTTAAGGATTCTTTTGATAAATTAAATAAAATTTATTTTGATGAGGAACTTTCTGAAACTAATTTAAAAATCGGTAATGGAATTAATTTGTTGGGAAGTTATTGTTATCAGACTAACACAATAAGCATTAGCAGAATGCTTCTTGAACATCTTGAATTATTAAATTATGTTATGTATCATGAAATGCTTCATAAAAAACATAAATTTTATTCTACAAAAACAGGAAGAAGTATGCATCATACTTCTAAATTCCGTAAGGATGAAAAAGCATATCCTGATTCAAAAATGCTGGAAAAACAACTGCAAAATTTAATTACTAATACAAAAAGAGTAAATAAAACAAAGAAAAGTTTTTTCTCAAAAATATTTAATAATTAATTCCCTTTTAAGTGGTAAAAACCAATAAGTTTATAAATCAACAATTCATCTCAGCAGACATGGTAAAAATATTTGCGGCAGGAGATTTTCATGGCGATAATAAAATAGCTTCAGATTTAGCTGATAAAGCTAAAAAAGAAGGTGCAGATATAATTATCTTAAATGGGGATATCACTGAAGAAAATAGTCCTAACTCAATTGTTGGTAAATTTCATAAGTTAGATAAACAATTATTTCTTGTTCCTGGAAATCATGATTATTTGATTACAGAATTTCTTGCTAAATTTTATGATGCAAAAAATATTCACAAAAAATGTGTTTTATACAAAGATATTGGTATTGTTGGTTGTTCTTCATTAAATATTGGAATTCATCAAATGTCTGAAGATGAAATCTTCAATAATATTGTTGAAAATTTTAAAAAGATTAAAAATGCAAGGAAAAAAATTCTAATAACCCATGTTCATCCAGCAGGCACTGATATGGAAAAGTTTTCTGATTTTGTTCCAGGCAGCAAAGGATTAAGAAGAGCTATTGAAGAAGTCAAACCAGATATTGTTATTTGTGGTCATGTTCATGAAGCAGAAGGTCTTGAAGAAGAGATTGGAAATACAAAAATAATAAATGTTGGCAAACAAGGCAAATTCATTGACCTTTAAAGATGATGGAAAATTTTATAAATATCTTATCAATATAAAAAAATCATAGATTTAATTCAGATTACTGAACAAACAGAAAAATGAAAATAATAGAAGGAAAATATAATTCTGCAAAAGTTTTTACTGATGTTGTAGAAGAAACTGCAATAAAACAGATTGAAACTCTTTGCAATCAGGAATTTGTAAATGGTTCTAATCTTCGTATCATGCCAGATGTTCATGCAGGTGCAGGATGTACAATTGGTTTTACTATGAACATCACTGATAAGATATGCCCAAATCTTGTTGGTGTAGATATTGGATGTGGAATGAGAACAATCGATTTAGGATATGTAGATATAGATTTCAAAGAACTTGATGATATTATCAAAAATCAGATTCCAAATGGAAGAAATGTACATAATGAAATAATTCATAGCTTTGATTTATTTCAACTAAAATGTTATAGAGAATTAAGAAATAGTGAAAGATTAGAAAAAAGTATAGGTACACTTGGTGGAGGAAATCATTTTATTGAGATTGATAAAGATGAAAACAACAATAAATATTTAGTTATTCATTCTGGAAGTAGAAATCTGGGTTATCAGGTAGCTAAAATTTACCAAAAATTAGCTGTTGAATTATGTAAAGGAACTAGTCTGCAACAAGAACAACAAAAATTAGTCAAGAAACTTAAGAAAGAAGGTAAATATTCAGAAATACAAAAAGGAATTGAAGAGTTAAAAAATAAATATCAAAATTCATTATCACAAATACCTGATGATTTATGTTATTTGTCTGGAGAATCTAAATCTGATTATTTGCATGACATGGAATTATGCCAGCAATTTGCTGTTAAAAATCGTATGACTATGGCAGAGAGTATACTAAATGAACTTAATCTTAATATAGTTAATGAGTTTGAAACAATCCATAATTATATTAATTTTGATGATAATATTCTAAGAAAAGGTGCAATTTCTGCAAATGAAGGAGAAATACTATTAATTCCAATCAACATGAGAGATGGTTGTATTCTTGGTGTAGGAAAAGGCAATCCTGATTGGAATTGCTCTGCTCCACACGGTGCTGGAAGAGTGATGAGTAGATCTCAGGCAAAAAAACAATTAAGTCTAAAAGAGTTCAGAAATACAATGAGCAACATATACACCACTTCTGTATCCCATGATACTTTAGATGAAGCACCTATGGCTTACAAAAGTATTGATAGTATAGTAAATAATATCCAAGATACTGTTAAAATAATCAAGATTATCGAACCGATTTATAATTTTAAAGCAAAAGAATAACTAAAATCAATATCTCATCTTGAAAAGGTTCAAATAACTTTTTATGTTGTTTCTTAAAAATTCGTAATCATCTATAATCTGATTTTGTGTTTTTGAAATTAATGGAGAGTATATATATTTTTCAAATATTATTCTGAAAAAATAATATATTGGTTTTCCTTCCCATCTGTTTTCATAATCTGTAATTAACATCACTCTAAAAAGAAATCTTATTGTTCCATCATATAGCTTCTTTTTTTTGCCGTCTTTTTGTATTACAACATCTTTTATGTTGTCAAGTGTTATTCTTATTTTTATTTTTGATTGTGTATAATCTGTTAATTTTTTAAAAGGTTCTAATTTTATGTCTGCAAATTTCCCTTGGTCAGTTGTGCTTTCTATATGGCTCGTTTCTATCATGTCATATCCTTTTTCAGTTGCCCATTTATTTAGTTCTCTCATAATTCCTTTTATATCAAAATATCCTGTATAAGTGATTCTTTCTCCGTCCACAAGTATTTTTTTTTCTGCCATTATATTGCCTCTGAACCAAGTGTTGTTTTTATTAGATTTGCAAGTTCTAACATTTTATCAGCAAGTTCATCTTCCCATTCATCAACTATTTTATACCTTAATATGTAATTCCTTAAAAAATCTCCTAATTTTTTTATGAAAGTTCCTTCTGAAAATCTTTTTTGCCAGTCTAAGTTTAATGTTCCTACTATTTCTGCAGAAAATTTTCCATTGTGCATTTTTATTTTTTTTCCTTCTTTTATTACTTCAACTTCTTCTATGTCATAAATAACGATGTAAACTTTTGCTCCCCATCGTATATATTCTGTTACTTTTTTTGTTCCAGATATGTCAATTTTTAATTTAACACCTGTCGCTAATCCTGTGTGTTTATATTTATTAACATCAAACCAAAAATCATTTTCAGTAAACCAGTTATATATTGATTGCAAAACTTTATCATTATCATAAAAACCCCTGTATTTAATCATTGTTTTAAATGCTGTAGATGAATTTGGTATCTTCATTCTCCTGTCCTCTTAAGCCAGTATTCTCCTGTTTCTTTTTCTGGTTTAAAAGTATGTAATTTCATGTAAGTATTTACTGCTTCTCTTAAGTTTTGTGCTTCAATTTTTAATTCTTTTTGCCAGTCAAATATCTTTTTTTGAAGTGTTCTTTTTTGTAAAATTGTATGAAATTTTTTCAATATTGATTGTTTTTTAGACCAATAGTCTTCATTAATTAAAATATATGCGTTATTTAGTAATTCTATCTCTCCTTTGTTTGTTTGCATTTTTTTTCCTTTATAGACTATTTCATGTGATTTTAATGTTATAAAATGAAATTTTAAATCCATATGTTCTGTTGCAAATCCTTTGGGTGCTCCTTCAAGAGGTCTTTCTAATATCCAAAATATCCATATTTCTTTTCCGCTTTCAGATTTTCTTTCTATGTATACCTTTTCTGGAAAATTTTCATCATCTCTTGCATGCCAGCCATTTTCACACATCCATTCATACATCATGGTGTATAGATAAAGTCCATCAAACCCTACATCCCTATAATTTATAGTGTGATTAGCACATTTCAATACATGTTTTCCAGCTAATTTATTTCTTATAGATGTAGTTCTAGGCATATTATCTAATTATATATTTTAATTTATAAATCTTATGTGATTTTCATCTAAGAATCAAGATTTAACAAAGTTAGAAAAACTAATTTGGGAAAATTCTGTAAAGGAGTTCCCTCATAATTCTTGTTATACAGTGTGTGCTGAAGTAAAACAAAGCAAGTTTTAGTTTTATCCTTTTTTAAGTGAATCCAAATGTAATGTAGTGGCACCAAGAACAACAATATTTTTTGTTTTCGATAATCGTATTTTTAATTTGGAAAAACTTCTTTCATAAATTGATTGTTTTAATGATTCTTTCATTGATTTTTTAAAGTATTGGTATGATTTTGAGACTGAACCTCCTAAAATAATTAGTTCGGGATTGATTGAATGAACTACCATTGCTAAAGCTTTGCCTAAATTATTTCCAAATTTAGTGAAGATGATTAATGCTTCTTTGTTGTTTTTTTTAGCTTTAAGAAATAATTTTTCTCCACTTATTTTATGTTCATTTAAAAAATATTGTCCTGAACAATAATATTCAAAATTATGATCTTTAAAAACAACTTCCCCAAATTCTCCAGCACCACAATTATGCCCTGAATACAATTTATCATTAATAATTATTCCTGCACCTAATCCAGTGCTAATTGTGACTGCGACCATATTTTGATATTTTTTCCCAATTCCAAAATATTTTTCTCCGAGTGCAAAACAATTAACATCATTATTGATAAATATTGGAATTTTGTATTTTTTTTCTAATATTTTTTTTAATGGAACTTTTTTCCAAGAAGGAATATTACCAGTTTCAAATACAATTCCGTTCTCTACAATGGAAGGAACAGCAACACCCATACTTTTTGTGTTTTTGTCAATCAATTTATCAATTAAATCTGTAATCTGAGAAATTACTTCATCTTGTGAAGAATTTGATTTCGTTTTTACTTTGAGAAGTTTTTCTATTTTATTATTAGATACTTTTCCAACTTCAATTTTGGTGCCGCCAACATCAATTCCTAGGAAATTCATATATTTATAACAGTTTAATAAACTATTTAAATTTGTTGATTGGACAAAACTAAAATTTCATCTAACAAGATTTAAATATCAAACCCAAATCTTGTTATTTTATGCTTATAGGAATTGTTGGTAAAGCAAATGTGGGAAAAAGTACTTTTTTCAAGGCATTAACTTTAGCAGATGTTTTAATAGCTAATTATCCTTTTGCTACAATAGAACCAAACAAAGGCTTTGGTTTTGTCAAGGTTAAAGGTGTTTGTTCTGAATTCAATAAAATATGCAATCCAAGGGTTGGGTATTACCTTGATGGATGGCGTTTTGTTCCTGTTGAAGTTGTTGATGTTGCAGGTTTAGTTCCTGGTGCTCATGAAGGTAAAGGTATGGGTAATCAGTTTCTTGATGATTTAAGACCTGCAGATATTCTTATTCATGTCGTTGATATTTCGGGAAGTACAAATGATAAAGGAGAGCCAGTTTCTCCCGGAAATCATGATCCAATTGAAGATATTAAATTTCTTAATTTTGAGCTTGATATGTGGTATTTTAATGCTATCAAAAAAGGATGGAGTAAGTTTGCCAGACAGGTTCAGCAGGAAAAATCAGATATTGTAAATGCTTTAGTTAAACAATTATCCTCTTTAAAAGTTGATGAAGGTCTTGTTAAAGAGACTTTAAAAAATCTTGATATTTATCATAAAGCACCTATAGAATGGAGTGAAGAACAGCTCAAAGAATTAGCAATATACCTAAGAAAAAAGACTAAGCCGATTATTATTGCTGCAAATAAGATTGATATTCCTGTTGCAAAAGAAAATCTGGAAAGAGCTAGAAAAGAATTTCCTGATGAAACAATTGTTCCTTGTAGTGCTGAATCTGAGCTTGCATTAAGAGAAGCTGCAAAGAGTAATTTAATAAAATATGTTCCTGGAGAATCTGAATTTCAGATATCAGGAAGTTTAAATGAAAAGCAGGAACAAGCACTGAAATTCATCAATGAAAATATATTGAAAAAATGGAAATCTACTGGTGTTCAGCAGGTTATTGATACATCTGTTTTTGATGTGTTAAAATATGTTGCGATTTTTCCTGGCGGAGTAAATAAACTTGAAGATTCTCATGGTAATGTTCTTCCTGATTGTTTTTTGCTTCCTGATAACTCTACAGCATTGAATTTTGCTGAGAAGATTCATACAGATTTAGCTAAGAATTTTATAAGAGCGATTGATGTAAGAACAAAAAGAACTATTGGCAGAGATCATATTTTAAAACATAGAGATATTATTGAGATTATCAGCAATGCTTGATTTATTTCTATTCATATTTCACTTGTATCTATTACTCCTAAACTTTTATCTACAATTATAAATTGAACTACTTGATTTTTTCCTAAATTTTTTGCTTTGTATAATGCTTTATCTGCTTGGGATAATAATGATGTTTCTGATATTTTACTGTTCTTACAGGTTATACATCCCACACTGACAGTTAATGAGCAGGCTTCTTCTATTTTTTTTCTTAATTCTTCTGCTATTTCTTTTGCTTCAACAGCATCAACTAAATTTAATAAAACTACAAATTCTTCTCCTCCATATCTAAAACACATTCCTTTAACTTTCCTTGTTTCATTTGCTATTTCCTGCAATACTTTATCTCCTTCTAAATGTCCATGACAATCATTATATTGTTTAAAATCATCTATATCAAATATTAACAAACTTGTTGGTTGTTCTTCCATTGAATTTTTTTTTAAGATTGAGCTTAATTCAGGAAATAATTTTAAGCGATTGTATAATTCTGTTAAATTATCTGTTTCTGCAGTTATTTTTGCTTCCATTAATTCATTCAATCTTAATATATTCATTGTAAATTCTTGAGATATCATTTCTGTTTTGTTTATTTTTTCAGAATTTATAGAATCAGTATAACAAAATATTGTTCCAATATATTGTCTGTCTTTTATTAAAGGGATTGCAAACATTGATTTTGGCATTTCAGCTATATTATCAATATCTTTTAATACAAAATCTTCTTTTATTTCATTTATTTTATTAACAAATTTTGTATTCATCACTTGTTTTTCTATTCTTACCTATTGCGATTGAACCATATAATACAACTGA
>CAZNAM010000007.1:0-9846 GCA_964571335.1 uncultured Methanosarcinales archaeon
TGTGGAAATAATATGATTGAGACAGGAGAACAATGCGATACTTCATCTCCTTTTATAATACATCCAATAACACAAGAAACAATGGAATGTGTTGATTGTAAATTTAAAGAAATGACTCCTGTATCAAATTATCCAAGATGTGGAGACGGCGTAATAAACCAAGACTGGGAAGAATGTGATTCTACAGAAGGGTGTTTATATTATTTAGGAACAAACATTCCCTTACCAGGAACTTGTGGTGAAACAAGCTGCAAATGCACGCCCATATATAATTGTCAATGTTTTAATGAAGTTACTGGAAATTATCGAACAACAGCAATAACAGAATATAATATGTGCAAAACAGGAACTTGTTCTAAAGAAGTTACTTTGGAAGGGTATTATAATACGAGTGTTCTAACAATAGCTGAAGGAACATTAATACAAAAATATTATTTTGAAGGAGATTATCCAACACAAAGATGTCTTTGCTATAAAACAACTTCATCAGTTACAGGAGCAGTAACTGGTGCAACAATAATTGAAACAGAAAAAGAACCAGCAACAAAAAGAGATATAATTGTGATAATAACAGCATGCTTGATGATAATAGGAATAATGGCAGTAAATTTAATTAGGAAAAACTAGAAATAAGAAATGGAGAACTTTAAATAATCAATTTATTTTCTTCAATAACTTATGCATCATTCAAATTATTCAAATTCAAAGTTCTTCTTTGATTACTTTGCTGGTTTTGCAAAGTTATCAATAGTTTTTTGAGATTTTTTTAAATTTAAATTTTCTTTAATCTCATCAAAAATAGGTTTGCCATATTCACCATCAAAACCAGGTTTGAAATTAATTTTTTGTTCCCTGCTTTTTTGAATAAAACCTGCAATCTTTTCATTACTAAACTTTTTAATTTCAGAAAGATCTGTGTTTATCAAAATATTAAATTCATTATTAAATTCTTTGATTAAGTTGTCGTAAATTTTCCAATTCTTTTGAGATGTAACTGAAGATTTAGTTGAAGCAGAAATAATCTCCATAAGAGGAATAAAACTTCTGAAAGGCTTAGCACTCTTAGGTTTTTCACCTTCTGGTCTTGAGGATAATTGCTCAACTCTCTGAGCAACACCTAATGTGAGAGGTTTTCTGCATACAGGACAGATATAATTAAGTTTTTTACTTTCTTCAGGACTTAAGCAAACATTACAATTTCTGTGACCATCAAAATGATACTTTCCTTCTTCAGGAAAAAACTCAACTGTTTCTTTTAGATTTTCACCAGTTCTTATTGCATTGATGATGTTGTTATAATTTAATTTCTTTAAATCAAAAACAGTAGCTTCTCTGCCAATACGCCAAGGCCAATAACTATGAGCATCAGAAAAACTAACTAACTGAATATTATCCAATTCTTTTAATCTCCAATTCATAGCAGGGTCACTGCTTAATCCAGTTTCAATAGCATGAATATGTTTTGTTTGATCATCAAAAGCTTCTTTAAGAGAATCAAAACCAGACATACTTCCAAAAATACCAAACCAAGGAGTCCAAGCATGAGCAGGAATAATTTCAATTCTCTTGTCTATGTTTCTTAACATTTCAACAAGAGAAGGAAGAGGAAGTTTGAAAATAGGTCTACCATCATAATCAATTCTTCCTAATTTTAATAATTCATCAGACATTTGTTTAACAGCATCAAAAGAAGGAAACAAAATAACAACATGAACTCTTCTACCTTTATTATTCTGAGTATAAACCAAACTAAGTTCTGTTTGTATGATGAAAGGAAAATTACTTTTAGTGAAAACTAAACCATCTCTTTCTTCAAGATTATCTTTTAATTCCTTAAACCATAAAGGGTGCTGAGCATCACCAGTACCAAGAATATCAACTCCTTTTATTTTTGCATATTTTTCTAACAAAGAAACATCTGTATTTTTAGAGCAAGCTCTGGCAAAACGACCATGAATATGAAAATCAGATATGTAATCCATGAGAGTGAATTGATAAAATAAAGTGACTGGTGTTAAAAGGAACGCCAGCGCCCGGATTTGAACCGGGATATCCGTGAGGAAACCGGTTTTCAAGACCGGCGCAATACCAGATTATGCGACGCTGGCATATGCCGCTGGTGGGATCTGAACCCACGGCTTCCACGTATCCCCTTCACAAGAGAAGGTCTAGCTGAACTATGAGCGTGGCGCTCTGACCAGGCTGAGCTACAGCGGCATTTATTCACAAAAAAGACACACTCTCTTTTAAAAATCTAACGGAATTAGCCCATAGAATTAAGGATTAATTCCCTGTATTTAGAAATCTCATCAGGTTCATATTTAATAGAAGACCAGCCTTTTAAACCATCATCAAAATATCTGGGAATAATATGAAGATGTAAATGAGGGACATCTAAACCATGAACACTTAAAACAACAAAATCACATTTTACTGCTTTCTTCAAAGCATTTCCAATCTTTTTTGCCAATGGAAGCATATCAGACAAAAAATTGTCAGGAGTAACCAAAAAATTTTCATGATGTTCTTTTGGAATAATCAAAACATGACCTTTTCTTATAGGATTAATATCAAGAAAAGCTAAAAAATCATTATTTTCAAAAATAATCTCTGAAGGAATTTCTTTTTTAATTATCTTGCAAAATATACAATCATTCATAATTATACCTCTCAATATTTAAAATGGAAAATCATATTTCTTTGCTAAAAGTTCCATTTCCTTTTGATAGCTTTCAATAAGTTCAGCTAAAGAATTTTCTGCTATTTGAAAATCTGTTTCCTCATCTATTACAACAAATTTATTATTTAAATTAGCATCTTGACTTTTATAATGAGTATGGTATATAAATTCAAGTAGAGGTTTGCTATTAACATATGTAATGAAAGTCTCAGATTCTAAATCATTATTAATTTCATCAATAATATTTTTGATATCAGAAAAATTGGAGTTTTTTTTATCTATGTCTTTAACTAAAATAAAACAACCTTCTTTTAATATGTATATTTGACTCAAATTTAAGTTTACAAATAGTTTATCTTCTTCAAAATATTTTTTCAACTCTGAAAGATTTTTAAAGTTTATTTTTGAGTCAGATTCTTTTTTTAATTTTGAAAGACGAAAACGGTCATTCATATTTATGAGATTATTATCTTTATCAGGGTCTTCTTCTATACATTTAGTATAATATTCTAGGTCTTTTGTAAAAAAAACCATTGTTGTATAACTTATGTTTTGGTTTTCCATTTTATTGTACCTCTGTGAGTTCTAACAGGCTCTTGATTTTGTTTTCGTAATCTCTTTTATCTTTTCTGTCAATCATAATTGCTTTGATGCCTGCTTTTTCAGCACCTTTGATATCACTCATATAAGAATCACCGACAACAATAACTTCATCTTTTTCCAAATCAAGATTTTCTAAAACTCTATCATAAAATTCTTTATCAGTTTTTAACAGACCTTCTTTATGACTTAATAAAATAACATCAAAAAATTCAGATAAAGCAAACTTTTCGAGAACAGGCTCAACATTATTATCAGGACAATTAGAAACAAGAGCAATCTTAACACCTTTTTCTCTTAACTGCTTCAAAGATTCAACAGTATCATCATAAAGACTTGCAAGAAAAACATTCTTATTCCACAAACCAACAAGATTATCAATAATAAACTCTTTAACAGGAATATCAAATTCTCTGCAAACTTCTTTGAAAGCATCAGCCTTGCTAGGAAAACTCTTAGTCATGAAAATCCTTTCAAACTTTTCAACAAACTGGCTGAAAGGTATTCTAACCCTAAGCATACTAAAAGTCTGCTTCATAGGAGAATAAGTACCATTCTCTACAAGAGTTCCCCAAAAATCAAAAATAACCCCCTTCATCTTAACCTCAAATATTTCATCTTATTTAAACTTTATTAGATGGACTGAGCGGGAGTCGAACCCGCGGCATCTCCAACGCCAATGGAGCACTCTACCACTGAGCTACCAGCCCATGAATAAAAAATAAAAAAAAATAACTGCTTAAAAAGCTTTTCATAAATGGACGCTATGGGAGTTGAACCCAACAAGTTGGGTGAAGCTACTAAAGTGACTGATGAAATTGTGATTGTCATGGACGCTATGGGAGTTGAACCCAACAAGTTGGGTGAAGCCACTAAAGTGACTGATGAAATTGTGATTGTCATGGACGCTACGGGAATTGAACCCGTGGCTTCAACGTTGCGAACGTTGCACTCTACCCCTGAGCTAAGCGCCCATAAAAGATAATAAATTTAATTTTTGTTATAAATTCTTCTATAAAATTGTTAAAAATATCATGTTATTAATAATAAAAATAATGATTTAATTATAAATACCTCTAAAAAAATATTAACATTTATAAATAAAAACAATCTAAACATTAAAAAAGAGATGATTTAAAAAAATGGCCATAACTGCATTTGTAGAGTTAAGTATAATCTTAGTTATTGCAATGTTGATGTCTGCTTTAATGAGATTTCTAAAACAACCAGCAATAATAGGATATGTACTTACAGGAGTTTTAGTTGGTCCAATTGCGTTAAATGTTGTGCGTTCTGAAGGAACAATGTCTGTATTTTCAGAAATAGGAATTGCATTTTTATTATTTATTGTAGGATTAACTTTAAGCCCTAAAATCATAAAAGAAGTAGGAAAAGTATCTTTAGTTACAGGAATAGGGCAAGTAACTTTTACATTTATTTTTGGATTTTTAATAAATACTCTTCTTGGTTTTTCATTAGTAACATCACTTTATGTAGGAATAGCAATAACATTTAGCAGTACAATTATTATCATTAAATTATTATCTGACAAACATGACATGGAAAAATTATATGGAAAAATTTCATTAGGAATATTATTAATTCAGGATGTAATAGTATTATTCTTATTAATTGCGATATCTTCTTTTTCAAACGGAACAAACTTATTGACAAATGCATTTTCAACTTTATTTAAAGGAATAATAATCATAGCTGTTTTAGTCTTATTTACAATATATCTTCTTCCAAAAGTGTGTAAATTCTTTGCAAGAACACAAGAATATTTATTTTTATTCTCCATAGCATGGGGTTTAGGATTAGCAAGTTTGTTTAATTATTTTGGATTTTCAATAGAAATGGGAGCATTGATTGCAGGAGTAACTTTTGCAACTTCTCCTTATCATTATGAAGTCAGTTCAAGAGTAAAACCATTAAGAGATTTTTTCTTAATATTATTTTTTGTTTTACTCGGTTCACAAATGGCATTTGGAAGTATAAGTAATTTTATAATTCCTGCAATAGTTCTTTCAATATTTGTCTTAATAGGAAAACCATTAATCATTATGATAATAATGGGTTGGCTTGGATATGATAAAAAAACAGGTTTTTTTTCTGCGTTAGCAATGTCGCAAATAAGTGAGTTCTCATTAATACTTGTTGCTGTTGGAGCAAAATTAGGACATTTAACTATGGAAATAGTTTCTCTTGTAACTATGGTAGGAATAATAACAATAGCAATATCTACTTATTTAATCATATATTCCCCACAAATTTATGATAAAATATCTGGAGCACTCTCTATTTTTGAAAGAAAAAATGTAAGTTTTAAGAAAGTCAAAAAAGAAAAACAAGATATTATATTATTTGGTTATGATAGAATAGGATATGATTTTGTAGATACTTTCAAAAAATTAAAGAAAAAATTTCTTGTTGTTGATTATAATCCAGAAAAAATAACAGAATTAGAAAAAAGAAAAATAAAATGCATTTATGGAGATGCAAATGATACAGACTTCTTGGAACAATTAAATATAAACAATGCAAAAATGATTGTATCAACAATCCCTGATTTTGAAACAAATTTAATTTTAGCAAACTATATAAAAAAAATAAATAAAAAAATAATTCTGCTTTTAGTTGTTTATAGTATAGCTGAAGCAAATGAACTATACAAACAAGGAGCAACTTATGTGATCATGCCTCATTTCTTAGGTGGAAGTCATGCATCAAACATGATCCAAAGATATGGATTTAACGTTAAAAAATTCACAGAAAAAAAGAAAAAACATATTCAACACTTAAAAATAAGATTACAAATGGGACATGAACACCCAAAAAAGGAGAAAGACTAAAATGCTTCCTTGGATAATTTGGGTGTTGATTTTTATTGCAAGCATGTTTGTATTAATAAAAAGTTCAGATTATTTTGTAAGATTCAGCCAGAAATTAGGAGAAAGTCTTGGAGTTTCACAATTTGTAATAGGAATAACAATAGTAGCATTAGGAACAAGTCTTCCTGAATTAATAACCAGTTTAGTGGCAACTTTTAAAGGACAAGTATCAATGGTACTGGATAATGTAATAGGAAGCAATATAGCAAATATATTCTTAGTTATAGGAGTAGGTGCAATATTTGCAAGAAAATTAATAATTAAAAGAGATTTAATAGATGTAGACATTCCTCTTTTTTTGGCAAGTCAATTTTTATTCATAATGTTTATTTGGGATGGAGCAATAACATTATTTGAAGGAATAATATCTCTTCTAATCATAACAGTTTACATATTCTATGCAACAAGACATAAAGAAGAAATTGCAGTTAAAATAAAAAAAGTAAAAGCAAATAAAGGTTTATTGTTTTTAGGGATTGGAGTGAGTGCATTCTTTATTTACATTGGAGCTAAATTTACGGTAGATTCGATTGTTAATTTAGGAACAATATTTAATATCGGGACTGGAGTGTTATCCATAACAGCATTAGCAATAGGAACAAGCTTACCAGAATTAGTTGTAACAGTTACTGCAGCAATGAAAAAAAATTTTGGAATGAGCTTAGGAAATATTTTTGGATCAAACATATTTAATTCAGCACTAGTTGTAGGAATACCTTCATTATTTAAGACATTAACAGTATCAAATGTAACTTTAACAGTAGGTCTGCCTTTTTTGATTGCAGCGACATTGTTAATTAGTTTTTCAGGAATAAGCAAAAAAATACACATATGGGAAGGATTAATGTATATCTTATTTTATATTGTGTTCATAGCAAGATTAATAACTATAATATTTTAAAATTAGAAATAAAATAAATTTTACAACCTAACACTATCTAAAATTCTTTCTTTAGTGAATAATTCAAGATCAGAATATTCCTGACCAACACCAAGATAAATAATAGGTTTTTTTGTTATATAACTAACGCTAATTGCAGCACCACCTTTATCATCAACATCTGCTTTAGAAAGAATAATGCCGTCAATTTCAACAGCATCATTAAATTTCTTGGCTTGTTCAGTACAATCATTTCCAGTAATACTTTCACCAACAAAAATTTTTAAATCAGGCTTTGCAACCCTAATTATTTTAGAAAGTTCTTCCATAAGATTTGTGTTGCTGTGAATTCTTCCAGCAGTATCAATCAAAACAACATCTTTTTTAGTAGATTCAGCGTGCTTAATCGCATCAAAAGCAACAGCAGCAGGATCAGAACCATAATCATGTTTAATAACTTTCAAACCCAGATTTTCTCCATGCAAAGATAATTGATCAATCGCGGCAGCTCTAAAAGTATCTGCAGCTGCAAGAGCAACACTTAACCCATTTTCTTTTAACAAATGAGCTATTTTTGCAATACTTGTTGTCTTTCCGCTTCCATTTATGCCCACAAAACAAATAACAAAAGGTCTTTTAGAAGATTCTTTTATTTTTTTAACAAGATCAAAATTATCAACAAATAATTCAGAAATACTATCTCTTAAACTGGAAATAATAATATCTTCAATCTTTCCTTTTGGCAGGGGCTTGTCAATAATATTTAATTTTAAATCAGATTTTATTTTTTCAATAACTTCCATAGCAACATTATTTTCAAGAAGAGCTAATTCTAAATCCCAGAATAATTCATCAAACTTTTTTTCACCAATTTTTTTAGTGGTTAAAGCTCTTTTTAATTTTCTGAAAAAACCTTTTTTCTCTTCAGCTTCTTTAATTATTTCTTTAGTTTGAGTTTCTTTTTTTTCTTTTGGTTCTTCTTTGAAAATTATTTCTTCAACTAATTTTTCTTCTACAACTTCTTCTTTTTCTTCAATTTTTTCTTCTTTTTTAATTAATTTTTCTGGTTGTTTTTTTATTTCAAAAATTTCAACAGGTTTTTCAATTCTTTTTATTTCTTTTTTTTCTTCAACGATTACTTTTTTAGGAGAATCTTCAACTTTGATCTCTTCTATAATTTCTTTGGTTTCTTCAGCTTCTTCATCAACCTTTTTAGAAAAACTGTCAACAACTTTTTTTAATTTTTTTTTAAGAAATCCAAACATTTTCATAAGTTCTTAAACTCTTTTTGAAGGTTTCTTGCCTGTTCATTATAGTCTTCAAATTTTAGCATTAATTCATTTTGGACTATAATAATATCGGTTTTTTGACCTTCAAGAAGTTTTTTAGCATCATCGATGCTTTTTTTGACAACAGTACCAGAACCAACATTTAAAAGAACTTTTTTATTATCAATAATTTTAGTCTTAATAAAAATACCAGGAGTAAACATACAATTAACTTCAGTGTTTTCTTCAACATCCTTAAGAGATTCAAGTTCCTGAGTAACAAAATCAAGCTCATTTAATTGATTATTAATAGCATTGATTTGCTGTTCAATCTGTTTAATATACATATCAAGCTGATATAATTCAGAATATTTCTGTTGTATTAATTTTTCTCTTTCTGGATTAATTTGATTTGTTGTCATACTCCCTTTTCAAGTTTTTTCACAAGTTCCTTTAAAAAACCTTCGTATTCTATCTCACCTTTTAAGAATATAAAAGGATATTGATCAAGTATTTCTCCTCTGGATTCTTTAAACTCTTTTAACACTTTTTTAGTCATTTCAAGAAGAAAAATTTTTTCATTTTCAGTCCACATTTTTATCACCTCCAATATTTATAAAAATATCATCAAAAGAAGAATTTTGTTTAAGAGTAACTGCTCCTTGATTGCTTAAATGAAGCAAAGGAAGAAAAGTAAACACAATCTCTTTTCTTGTGTTTTCAGATAATAAATCACTAAATTTAAGATTATTTTTTGTCTGAGATAAAGTTTTAATCCTTAAATCAAGCTTGTTCATAGCATCACCAATATCAAAACTTTTAACAGGAGCTTTCATATCTGGAAGAGTTCTTCTCAAAGTTCTTCTCTGTTTAACTTCCAAAGCTTTTTCCAAAGCTCTCACAAGATCAAAAACACTCACCTTTCTTTTTCTAGGCTGAGGCAGTCTAGGAAGCAAAGAGAAATCTAATTTTTCTTCAGGCTTTTCTTCTCCTCTGGCTAATTCCTGAGCTAAATCATCATAAAATTCTTCTTCATCAACATTAGAACCTGCAATTAGCCTATCAAAATCATCTAAGTCTTCTCCAATTAATTTATTGCTTTTGATTCTTAACAAAATAGAAGCTGCAAGAACAACTTTTCCACTAATTTTTAAATTAAGATTTTTCAATTTTTTAACAGTTTCAATATATTTCTGAGTTAAAATATTTACGTCAATATTCCAAGGGTCAAGATTCTCTTTTTTAATCAAATCAAAAATCATTGATTTCCAGCTGATTTCGTCCTGTTCAACAAGCAGATTGTAAATTCTCTCGTGCATAACCTTGTTTTATTGTCTTCTCTTTAAAATATTTGCTCAAAAAAACCCAAAATTTTAAAAATGAGCTTAAAAACATTAATCTAATCTGGGTCCGTGGTCTAGTGGTTATGACGCCACCTTTACAAGGTGGATGTCCCCAGTTCAAATCTGGGCGGACCCATTACTTTCTTTGACAAGTTACTTTAGTGGCTTTACCCAACTTGTTGGG
>CAZNAM010000007.1:9946-10245 GCA_964571335.1 uncultured Methanosarcinales archaeon
TTTACCCAACTTGTTGGGTTTGAATCTTGTGGACCCATTACTTTCTTTGACAAGTTACTTTAGTGGCTTTACCCAACTTGTTGGGTTTGAATCTTGTGGACCCATTACTTTCTTTGACAAGTCACTTTAGTGGCTTTACCCAACTTGTTGGGTTGGAATCTTGTGGACCCATTATTCATTTTACAAATTCTAATCAGTCACATTTAGGTGGCTTGACCTGACTTTAGTCAGGTTGGAATCTTGCGGACCCATTATTCATTTTACAAATTCTAATCAGTCACATTTAGGTGGCTTGACCT
>CAZNAM010000007.1:10345-21439 GCA_964571335.1 uncultured Methanosarcinales archaeon
GACTTTAGTCAGGTTGGAATCTTGCAGACCCATTACTTTATTTTCTGATTTTATAAGAAACCTTTAAAAATAATCAAACTTAATTATCATATTAAAAAAGAGGATGAAAAAAGCACTTATAATAGGACTGTTGATAATAGCATTACTTTTAGCTATGATATTCTATCAATACAAAGATCCATATGCAGGAATAGATGTTGCAATTGAAGAAAGTGAAAAAAATTTGTATGTTACAAAATTAGATAATGATTTTACTTTAACAGTAAAAGAAAATCATAATCTTCCATTAGTTACAATACAAATCTGGACAAAAGTAGGTTCAAGAAATGAACAAGATGACAACAGAGGAATTGCACATATTTTTGAACATGTATGGTTTAAAGGAACACCAACACAACCAGTTGGAAGTTTTGACAAAAAAATAGCGAGCTATGGGGGATATGTTAATGCCATGACAGGACAAGATTTTACAACATTTTATGTTATTATTCCACAAGAATATTTTGAACAAACAATGGAATTGCTTGCAGATCTTTTTAAGAACAATGCATTCAATCTAGAGGAAATAGAAAAAGAAAAACAAGTAATATTAGAAGAACAAACAATGATACAAAATGAACCAACATTATATGTTGATGAACAATTTGGCTTGAATTTATTTTTAAAACATCCATACAGACATCCAATAATAGGATATACTGAAACAATCAGCTCAGCAACTCCTGAAAAAATAAAACAATTCTATCAAACATGGTATAAGCCAAACAACATGAATCTTGTTGTTGTAGGAGATGTAACAAAACAAAGAGTTCTTGAATCTACACAAAAAAACTTTGGAGAGCTGAAAAAAGAAACACTTCCTGTGCTTAATATTCCAGAAGAACCAGAACAAGAAGAAATAAGATATAAAATAGAAACAAAAAAAGGATTACAGAATAATTATGTTGCTTTAGGATATAGAACAGCAAACTTTACAGATAATGATTGGTATGCATTAAAAATTCTTTCACAAATAATAGACGGAGCAGAAAATTCAAGAATACCTTTGAAAGTAAGAAAGGAAAAAGAATTGATAACAGAAAGCCAGACTTATTTAGTAGCATTAAAAGACTTAGGAGCAATAGAAACATTAGTTGTAACTTTAAAAGATAAAGAAAACGAAGCAATACAAGCAGTTATTGATGAGTATAACAAATTCAAAAAAGAATATGTGACAGATATTGAATTAGAATCAGCAAAAAAACAGTTACAAGCAGGATATGCATTACAGCAGGAAGAGATTATTATGCAAGGAATAGACATAGGGAAATGGTGGACAACTGGAAATTTTGAAAAACAACAATATTATCTTGAAGACATAAACAAAGTAACAAGAGAAGACATACTAAGAGCTGCAAATAAATATTTCAACAAACCAATAATATATGTGCTAAAAGGAGAATGAAACAAAAAATAATATTATTAATGGTGATTTTGTTGTTGTTTTGCCAGAATGTAGAGCCACAAGAATATACGCAGAAATATATATTAGATAATGGCATGAATATACTTCTTAAAGAAAATAAAAATACTAATTTAGTTGTATTTGATTTATATATAAAAACAGGAACATTAACAGAACAAAAAGAAGGAATATCCTATCTAACGACAAGAATGCTTTTAGCAGGAACACAAGATAAAAACAGAGAAGAATTAATAGATTTCATAGAAGAAAAAGGAGGAAATTATGAAATCAAGCCAACAACACAATATGAAGAAATAAGAATAACAGTTCCAAGCACATCAATATCAACAGCATTAAAGTTCTTATATGAAATCATAACTCAACCCTCATTTGATTCTTCAGAATTTGAAAAAGAAAAAAAGTTTATCTTAGATGAAATAAACCAAAAATTAGACAATTCACAAGCAATATCAGATGAATTATTGTATAAAGAATTATTCAAAGGAACAAAATATGCGAATCCTGTAGAAGGAACTGAAGAAAGTGTTAATAGTTTGACTTTAAATGAAATAAAAAATTATTATGATACTTGGTATGCTCCAAATAATATGATTTTAGTTATTGCAGGAAATATAAATGAAAATCTTCTGACATCAATAAAAAAAACATTTGGAAAACTAGGAAAAAAAGATTTAATACAAATAGAACAGCATTTTGTAGAACCAGAATCAAAAGTTGTCAAACAAAATAAATATGGAAATGCATTTTATGTTAACATAGGATATAAAACAGTTCCTGCAAAACATGAAGATACAATAAAATTAAAAGCACTACACGGATTATTAGGGCAAGGACCTGCATCAAGATTATTTTATGAAGTCAGAGAAAAACAAGGATTAAGCTATAGATTAGAAACAATAAATCCAACAATAAAAGACATGGGAATGTTCAAGATAAGCTTAATAACAAGACCAGAAAACTTGAATAAAACAATAACAGAAGTTCTTAAACAGGTTGAAAGATTAAAAACTGAAAAAATAAGTGATGAAGAATTAAAAGAATTGAAAACAAGAATAAAAGGATATTATGCTCTGACACATCAATTAAGCACAGACCAGACAGAATATATCGGCTTGTATGAAATTGCAAATTTAGGTTATTTATGGGATGAACAATTTCCTACAGAAATAGACAAAATAACTTCTGAAGATATAATGTATGCGGCTACTAAATATTTAGATAATCCTGTCATAACAATTGTAGGTCCAACAAAAGAAGCAGAGATAAAAATGGTTGAGTGATAATTCTCCAGTAAACTTTTTAAATAAAACAATAACAATAAGAAATTATACTGCGCCTTTGGTCTAGTGGTTATGATATGGCCTTGCCAAGGCTGTGGCCGGGGTTCGATTCCCCGAAGGCGCATAGAACAATATAAACAAAAAAAGAAAAATGTGACTTAAAAAATCACATTTATTTTTCAATAAAACATTAGAAGTATATGTATCCTTCAATAAAAAATTAAAATTGTTCTATTTTAAATCCTTTTTTTTTGTATTCTTTTGCATGTTCATTACAGAAAAAAGTCCATATCCCATTTAAATTTACTCTGTGTGTGAGCTTTTTTAGACATGGTCTCATTCCACATAAATTATTTTCTGTCATTTTTTTTGTTCCTCCTGTTGTTATTTCAGCTCCTTTTTTATACTGAAAAAAATAAAAAACTTACTGTTTAAAAGTCTTTTGTTATTTTCATGCCAAAAACTTCCAAGCCCCGAACAAAAACAAACCAAAAATAAACAAAAAAAATAATATCTTAATAATATCAATAATCTTCACTTTTTTTTACCTCCATAATAAAAAAAAACAATCACTTATAATTTAAAAAAATAATGAACTTAAAATCATTATGCCTTTTTAATACACTTCTAATTACAACCCCTTTTTAAAACCACCATAACATTTCACTTATTATTCTTTTAGATTCTAGGAATGTTCAGTTCGGTTCTCCATTACATTATTCAATTCCCCGAAGGCGCATTTTTTAAACTAAACTATATTTTGAAAAAAATGCAAAAATTTAATTTTAGTTATGATAAAGAAAATGATGATTTGTTTTTATTTAATCCAAAATCCAAATCTAAAGGAAGTGTAGAATTAGGAGATATTATTTTTGATTTCAATAGCAAGAAAGAATTTGTTGGAATGCAGATTATGAATGCTTCAAAAATAATTAAAGATATGACAACTGAAACTGCTAATTCTATAAAAGAACTTCTAAATAATTTAAAAGAATGTAAAGTAGATGTTAAATCAAAAAATAACTTGTTAATTATCAAATTAAACTTATTAAGTAAATTAAAAGAAGTTTCTCCTATTATATCAATTCCAAACATAAAAGAAACAAGCCATGCTTTAGCATATGCTTAACTTATTTTGCATATTTTTTCTTTAAATCAGACAAAGTTATAAACTTACCTTCTGCGATTTCTTTTCTTGCTTTGATAATATCTTTTTTTGTTTGCTCAGATAATTTAGTGTTTTTAATTGTTGCAGTCACAATCAACTATGGCTGGTTAGATTATGTAAATATTGTGCTTTTTATTAAATAAAAATCAGCAACTATGCAATAAATTTAAATACTTATATCATTTTTTAAACAAAAGGTGAAAAAATGTCTGAAAGCATGATAATCCCAAAAGATGAATATGATATTCTAAAAAATAAAGCTAACTTATTTGATAGATATATTAAAACAGAAGAATTGTCAAAAGAAGAGCTTAAAAAAATAAAAAAAGCAATGAAAGGTCCATTTCTGACAAAATCAGAATTCTTAAGAAGACATACTGAATTAGCTTAAAATGAATGATTTGATTTTTAGCGAACAATTTGACAAATCTTTTTCTAAACTTAAAGACAAAATTATAAAGAAACAAATCTGGAAAAAGATTCTTGAATTAGAAAATAAAGCACCTTTAGGAAAAAAACTAAAAGGAAATCCTTATTGGTCTATTCATATAAATAAATATAGAATAATATATGAATTAAAAGGAAACCAAATAATAATTGCAGATATCTTTTTTAGAAAATATGATTATAGAGAGTTATGATTTGATTTAAGTTTCTCAAACTATTGTAACTGTACAGTTCTTGAAATAATCATTGCTGTCTGTATCAACATAAATTTTAAAGTCAGTATTCTTATACTCTGTAACTCCCTCAAAAGATTCAGTTATTCCACTACCAATTAATTTATTAAACCTATCAAAACAATCAACCTTTAATTCCTGAGGAGGCAAAGCTTTTCTTCCTTTACTGTTAATTTTTCCTTTAACATAAATTCTATTATCTAACAAAGGCATAATTGTTTCAACTCTTATTTCTAAAGGAGGTTTTTCTTCAATAGTTTCTTCAGGAAGTTCTACTTCTTTCACAATATTACCTTCTACATCAATTATTTTAAAGTCAGCATTAAATTCATAACTTATAACTTCTTTGAATGTTCCTTTTCTTTTCTCAATAATAATAGGCACTTTTTGATAACTGTCAAATCTTAATATTGTAGTTGAACCATCGTCATTCCTGAAATGAAGCACAGGCATAATAGATTTAGGTCCAATTGTTTGCAGTGTTGTTTCGACCTTGAAAGGAGTTTTATCTTTGTATTTTAACATCCAGTCAATAGGTCCGAAAGGAAACATTTCATTATATTCTTCCTGAGTTAAATCCTGAATATTTAATGTATCAGGATCACAAATAGGATGATCTTTTTCAAACTTATCTCCTTCCTGCAAAATTTCTTTATTTATATCACAGGTTTTCCAAGCTCTTTTATTGTTTATATCCCAATAAATATCTGTTATTCCTGTTCCAACATCTAAAAAAGATCTTCTTTTATCTCCAACAACAAGCACTCTGCCTGTATTATAATTATAAAACCAGTATGTTTCAGGAATTTCAGCAAGCAATTCACTAAAAATATTATATGTCTTTTCAGGAATAATTATTTCTTCAACAATCATATTTTCATGTTCATCACATATTTTGTTATTGTTATTGTCTAAACAGCATTCGCCCAGCTTCCATTCTAAATAAGGAAGATTACAAACTTTTTCTTGATTTTGAAATATTTGTTCATTTTGAGTAGAACAAGAAATCATTAAAATAAGGAAAAATAATGCAAACACTAAATATTTCTTCATAAATACACCTCTTTAAGCTATATTTAAGATAATAGATATTAAAATGTTTTGTTTGTGCAAGGTATTTAAAGACCTTCTTTTAATTCTTTAACAGTTTTTTTGAAAGCTTCAATCTGTTTATCAGTTAAAGCACCATATTTTAGATATTTAATCTTAATATCTCTAAGAAAAGAATTTTGTTTATAGAAATCTTCAGGAATCTTAAACATTTTTTTCATTTCAGGATTAGAAATTGCACCTTCTAACTCTTTTTTTTGACATTCATAACAAATAGGAAATCTTTGTTTGCCTGTAACCATAACATAATTTTTTTTACATTTAAAACATTTCTTTTGGAATTTAGTGACCATTTACATACAAAAAAGCTTTTGTTTTAAATTACTTTTGAAAATGTTTTGATTTTTATTCTTTGCTGGTTGTGATAAATGTTTTTTTGCTTTTTTAGGTAAAAAACTAAATAAAACAGAAACTATATATTAAAGTAAATATTTCTATAATTAAACAAATTTTAAGGTGGAAAAATGAGAAAAATAATGATATCAATTTTTATGATTGTTTTGTTAAGTTTAGTTGCGTGTACTCAACAAAATATAATTGCTGAGCCACAAATTATAGAAGATGAAGAAATAATAAATGAACCTCTTGTTGGAGGAGACAGAGATGAACATGGATGCATAGGTTCAGCAGGATATACTTGGTGTGAAACAAAACAAAAATGTCTTAGAGTTTGGGAAGAAGACTGCCTGGGATTAGAATATCCCCTAGGAGAGTCTGATTCTGAATTAGAAACAGGAGAAGAAAAAGTAACAAAAATATTAACACCAGAAGAATGCACAGGACAAGAAGGAAGATTAGTCAATATAGTTGGCGGAAATACTTGTTTAGAAGATGAAATAGAAATAGGAGAAGTGAAAGGATTCATATCTCCAAATATATGTTGTAAAAAGAAATAAATAATTAACTAGATTTTAATCTTCTCTTTCTTTTTTCTTTCTTCATTCTTTTACGCTGCCACTTCCAACGCATCTGTCTTGGTTTTTTCCATCTACTTGAACTTCTCTTCATATGAAACACATCTTCAAGGTCTTATTTAAAAAGGTTTTGGTGTGAATAAATATAGAACAAGGGTGACTGGTTAATAATTTTTTAGAAAATAAACGCCCCGGCAGGAATACCCACCTAGCCTTTGGCTAGGACAAGCCACCATAAAGGTGACTGGTAAAAAACAAAAAAAAAGAATGAAAAAGAATAAAAAACGCCTTGGCAGAGGATTCCAACCCAGCAAGCTGGGTAGAGCCACCATAAAGGTGACTGGTTTGAATTTTGTATTATAAATTTTTTTAAGCAAGCTGGGTAGAGCCACTAAAGTGACTGGTGCTTTTTTTTTAATAATAAAAACGCCCCGGCCGAGATTTGAACTCGAGTCTCCGCCTCGAAAGGGCAGCATACTTGACCGGGCTATACTACCGGGGCAATTGAATGAATAGGGAAGTAAGGTGGGCATCTCTGTTAATGTAAGTGAAGTGGGCCCGTGATGATGATTCTCACCCAACAAGTTGGGTGGAGCCACCATAAAGGTGACTTGTTAATGTAAGTGAAGTGGGCCCGCAGGGATTTGAACCCCAGACCTCCGGCTTCCCTAGACTTGTACCGAAAGTGGTCATATAAGACCGGCGCTCTAAACCAGACTGAGCTACGGGCCCTAGGATGATTTGAAAGAAAAAAGATTCTTTTAAAAGCTTTTCTACAAAAAAAGAAGATAAAAAAATTAATACATACCTTGCATGTCTTGATGATGCATATCAGAAGAAGAATCTTTTTTACCTCCTGCAATAACATCATCAATTCTTAAAATCATCCGAGTAACTTCACTAGCACTACTAATTGCTTGAGTTTTAATTTTTAAAGGTTCAAGAATTCCAGCTTCCCAACTATCAATAATTTTTCCATTAAAAACATTAACACCAGCCCACGTATTATTTGCTTCATGAGAAGCATTTAATTCAGTTAAAATATCAATAGGATCAAGACCTGCATTTTCTGCAAGAGTTCTTGGAATTATCTCTAAAGATTCTGCAAAAGCAAGAACAGCAAGCTGTTCTCTGCCGCTAAGAGTTTCAGCAAATTTCTTTAATCTTTTGCTTACTTCAATCTCGGGAGCACCAGCACCAGCAACAACTTTGCCAGATTTAAGAGCAATAGCAACATCACCAATAGCATCACTTAAAGCTCTCTTAACCTCGTCAACAATATGCTCTGTTCCTCCTCTAACAATAATTGTCATAGATTTAGGATTTTGGCAACCTGTAATGAAAGTCATCTCTTCATCACCAATCTTTTTCTCTTCAACTAAACCAGAAAAACCAAGATCAGATTCAGAAATATCAGATAATCTTGAAATTATCTTAGCACCTGTAGCTCGAGAAAGAGCAGACATATCACTTTTTTTAACTCTTCTAAAAGCAACAATACCTTTTTTAGCAAGGAAATGCTGAGCAAGATCATCAATACCTTTCTGACAAAAAATAACATTAGCTTTTGAATTAGCAATCTGTTCAACCATGTTTTTTAACATATTTTCTTCCTGCTGTAAAAATGACTGCATCTGAGAAGGATCTGTGATCTGAATTTTAGCGTCCATCTCTGTATTTTTTATTTCAATAGCACAATCAATTAAAGCAATCTTTGCATTCTCTGTTTTTTTAGACATGGCAGAATGAACAACTTCTTTTTCAATAACAATTCCGTCAATAAGCTCTGAATCATTAACACTTCCACCTGTCTTTTTTTCAATCTTAATATGTTCTTTATTAAATTCAAAAACACCATCTTCTTTTTCAATCACTTTTTTAACAGCTTTAACAGCAATATCTGAAAGAATATCCATATTAGCTTCAGCACCTTTACCGATCAGAGCAGTTGAAGCAACTTTTTTTAATAAGTCCTCGTCATGTTCTGTAACAGATTTTCCAATATTGTTCAGGATTTCAATAGCTTTTTCTTCAGCCATCTTATAACCTTTAGCAATAATAGTTGGATGAATATTTTTGTCCAGTAATGCTTCTGCGTTTTTTAGAAGTTCTCCAGCGACAATAACTGCTGTTGTAGTTCCATCACCTATCTCTTCTTCCTGGGTTTTAGCGACTTCAATGATCATCTTAGCAGCAGGATGTTCTGCTTGGATCTCTTCAAGAATTGTCACACCATCATTAGTTACTGTAATATCTCCTATGCTGTCAACAAGCATTTTATCCATTCCCATAGGGCCAAGAGTTGTTCTCACTGTCTCAGCAACTAATTTAGCTGCCATAATGTTATTTCTCTGAGCATTTTTTCCAGAAGTTCTTTGAGTGCCTTCTGGCATGATAAAAATAGGCTGAATTTCTTTAGACATAATGATAACCCCCGATATATCTTGTAATATGCTTGGGAACAGCTTCTGTTTTTAAAGATTATGTTCTCTTGATTTGTTTTTGAAGATAATAATCTAATTTTTGTTTAGATTTTTCAATATTTTTAAAAGAATCTTTCAAATTATGATATTCTGAAAATTTTTTCTTGAAGTGCTTCTCAAATTCTTCATAAAATTCCATTCCTGTTTTAGCTAATGAACAACTAACTGAAGGAAATTTTTTGTTTAAAAAAGAAGCAAGTTGTTCATAACATTGTATGATTTTTTCACCTGAAAAACTAAAATTTTTGCGAAATTTACTGCCTATTTTTTTTGATTTGTTTACTGAAAAAAAATCTTTATTAGTTTCAAGACATTCTTCAAAATATTTAAGTCCTTCACAAAGAATTTTAAATCCTAATTTAAAATAATAAATTTTTTCATAATTTTTTTCTTCAAAACCTGCAAGAAATAAACAACAATCCCCTATATTATTTAATGTACTGCCTATTTCAATTTGATATTTTACTCTAGTTTCACCTCTTATTTGTTCAGTTTTGATAAATTCAGTACAAGATTTCAAAGAATTTACATAAAAATTAATTAATTTGTCAAAATACTCTTCAATTTTTTCTAAGTTATTTAGTTTAGATGTGATTAATTTTTTTATATGTTGAGAACAAAAACTAATTTTAAAAGAACTTGCATTAAGAAACTCTTTGTGAAGATAAAATGCTTGGCTGTTATTAAAATTGCTTTCAAATTTTTCTATTGTATCTAACACGATTTCTTCTATCTTTTCATCAAGTGAAACAATTTTTTGGAAATCCAAATTATGCTTCTCTTCATTCAAAGAAGAAACCTCACTTTTTAATTTTTTAATTTCTTTAATTTTATTTTCTATGATTGAATCCACTTCATCTGCAATATCACTCATAATTTCTTATTTTACTTGTTTTTTTAAAAACTTTTCTTCATTTATTACTTTGGAGTGATTTGTAAAGTATTTAAAGCTCTTATTTTGAAACAATATATATGATAATAACAATATCAGGAACACCTGGAAGCGGGAAATCAACAATAGCAAAAGTATTAGCTAAAAAACTAGATTTTAAACATTATTCTATCGGAGATTTTATGAGAGAATTAGCTGAAGAAAAAGGTATGACTCTTGAAGAATTTTCAAAACAAGCTGAAAAATCTGTTGATATTGACAAAAAACTTGATGAAAAAAGCAAAAAATTAGGCAGTGAAGAAAATAATTTTGTCATGGATACAAGATTAGGATTTCATTTTATCCCAAATAGCTTTAAGATAAGATTAATTGTAGATTCTAAAATAGGGGCTGAAAGAATTTTTAAAGATTCAAGACGAGGAGAAAGTTTTGAAAGTGTTGAAGAAGCTAAAGAAAAAATTGAAAAGAGAATTGCTTCAGAAAGAAAAAGATATGCAGAGTATTATAATATTGATATAGATGATGAAAATAATTTTGATTTGGTTATTGATACCTCTGATAAAAATCCTGAAGAGATTGTTGGTGAGATAATTAAGAAATTAAACCTGAAAATTAATTAAAAAAGAACCAAAATAAATGTTTAATAAAACAAAACTTTAAAAATAAAACATAATTCTCATAAAATATGACATTAAATGAAAAAGATTTTGTAGAGATAAATTATACAGGTAAATTAAAAAATGATAATGTTATTTTTGACACAACAATAGAAGAAACAGCAAAAAAAGTAGGATTAGAACAAAGAGAGTACAAGCCATTAATCATTTGCATAGGACAAGGTCATTTTATAAAAGGATTAGACAACTGGATTAAAGGAAAAGAACTAGGAAAATATGAAAATATAGAGATAACTGCAGAAGAAGCATACGGTAAAAAAGATGCAAAACTAATCAGGATGGTTCCAACCCAGCAATTTACAAAACACAACATAAAACCACAACCAGGATTACAAATAAACATTGATGATGTAATGGGAACAGTAAGGATGGTGACAGGAGGAAGAACAATAGTTGATTTTAACCACCCTCTTGCAGGAAAAGAT
>CAZNAM010000008.1:0-21166 GCA_964571335.1 uncultured Methanosarcinales archaeon
ATTCTTTGATTCCTGAAATTAAAAAATTGAATAAAAAAAAGGTTCCTGTGGTCATTACCTCTCAAACCATTTATGGTTTGACAATGCCTTTTGTTTATACTAATCTTAGAAAGTTGTCTGTTGAATCTGGTGCAATTTTTGTTGAAGATATGCTTCCTGAAATTGCTTATGTTAAGCTGATGTATATATTGTCTAAAACAAAGAATTTTGCAAAGATTAAGGAATTGATGCAGACTAATATTTGTGGAGAGATTTCTCCAAGAGAAATTATGGAGGAATTTTTGTTTTAAAAATAAAAATGAAAGATTTGCCTGAAATTACTTGCGGAATTGAAATTCATCAGCAGTTAGATGGTAAGAAGCTTTTTTGTAATTGTCCGACTATTATAAAAGATTCCTCGCCAGATTTTGTTGTTGAAAGAAAATTAAGGGCTGTTGTAGGAGAGACTGGAAAGATTGATATTGCTGCAGCTCATGAATCTTCTAGATCTAAAAAATTCTTTTATGAATGTTTTAATGAAAATGTTTGTTTGATTGATCTTGATGAAGCTCCTCCTAATAGATTAAATGATGCTTGTTTGAATTCTTGTTTACAGGTTTGTAAATTATTACATGCAAAGGTTGTTGATGAAGTTCAGGTCATGAGAAAAACTGTTGTTGATGGTAGTAATACAACTGGTTTTCAGAGAACTGCTCTTGTTGGTTTGAATGGAAAGCTTAAGACTTCAAAAGGTGATGTTTCTATAAATTCAATAATAATAGAAGAAGATAGTGCAAGGACTATTTCAAGAAAACATGATAGTGTTATTTACAGGTTAGATCGTTTAGGTATTCCTTTGTTTGAAATAACAACAGGTCCTGACATGCATTCTCCTGAGCATTGTGCAGAAGTTGCTGAAAAGATTGGTTTGTTAGTGAGATCCACTGGAAAATGTAAGAGGGGTCTTGGCACTATCAGACAGGATATTAATGTTAGCATTAAAGGCGGTGCTCGTGTAGAACTTAAAGGTGCTCAGGATTTAAAATTAATAAAAAGTTTTGTTGAGAATGAAGCAAAGAGACAGTTTGAATTGCTTAAGATTAAAGAAGAATTGAAAAAAAGAGATGTTAAAGAACAGGATCCTCCTATTATGGATGTTTCTAAGTTTTTTTCTGGTTCAGAAAGCAAATTAATCAAGAAAACTTTACATAATAAAGGTAAGATTTTAGCAATTAAGCTTAATGGTTTTCATGGTTTGGTTGGTAAGGAAATTCAAAAAGGTAAAAGATTAGGTACTGAGTTTTCTTCTCGTGCAAAAGTTAAGGCAGGTGTTGGAGGTATTTTTCATTCTGATGAGCTTCCTGCTTATGGAATTACAGATTATGAAGTTAATAGTATTCATCATGAATTAAAGTGCAGTAAAGATGATGCATTTATTCTTTGTGCTGATTCTGATGAACAAGCAACTGATGCTTTGATTGCTGTTATTGAGAGAGCTAATGAATGTTTGACAGGAGTGCCTAATGAAGTCAGGGATGCTGATCCTGATGCTACTTCAACATATCTTAGACCTATGCCTGGTGCTGCAAGGATGTATCCTGAGACAGACGTTCCTCCTATTCAAATTACTGATTCTTTATTATCAGAGATTAAGCTTCCTGAGCTTATTGAGGATAAGATAAAGCGTTTTCAGAAGATTGGTTTAGGTAAGGACTTAGCAGAATTGTTGGCTAAATCTTCTCGCACAGAACTCTTTGATTTATTCTATAAAAAATTTAAGAATGTTAAGCCGTCTTTTATTGCTGAAATTCTTTGTAGTATCAAAAGAATAATTAGAAGGGAATTTGATATTGAAATAAATCCTTCTGATGATGATTTTGAGGTTTTTTTCTTTGAGCTTAACAGAGGAAAGATTGAGAAAGGATGTGTTAATGCTGTTTTCAAACAGAAAAAACCTGTTAAATTGATTATCAAAGATTTTTATCTTCTTTCGGATAAAGAGATTGAAAAGATTGTTAATGATTTTATTAAAAATAATAAGAATGTTCCTCTTAAGGCTTTGATGGGTCAGATTATGTCAAAACTTAGAGGCAAGGCTTCTGGTGAGAAAGTACAGGCAATCATCAAAAAAACCTTAAACAAGAAATAAAATAATAAATCAAAATCTTTCACTATAACCTTTATTATTATCTTGCAGATATATTTTCTCTAATTCATAAAGGTCAATTTCTTTTTTCTTTTTCTTTAATCCCCATTGTATAATAACCATGATGAATATTCCAAATACTATTCCGACCATGTTTGTTGTTAAATCCCATCCTGTATTTATCCATCCTGCTCCATTTGCATCAAGTATTTCTTGTCCTTCTGGCCCCATTATTCCATCTCCATGTCCAAATCTTAGAAATCCTTCTCCTTTTCCATATATATTAAATCCCCAGAATTCACTTGCTTCAACTAATTGCCCAACTCCTGATGCTGCAAAAAAGACAATCATTACCATTGTTAAATTTTTTAATGTAAATAATTTAACATCCCATTTGTATTTGAAATAATTAAAGAACAGCATTGCAAAAGGCATCATTCCAAAAAAGTGTGTTATTCTTTCCCAGCTTATGAAACTAAATGGGGATATATTATAGAAACCAAAGATTCCTAAGCAATGAAGTATATGTCCAAAAATTAATAAGGTAAATATGATTGGAGTCATGTTCCATTTTTCATATGTGAAATAATAGAATAATGTTAAAACAATAAAAATCACACATTCTTGTGTATATGCGGTTACTCCAACTACATAGCCTATTTTTATTAGTAAAATAAATATTAATATTGATATTATTGCTAAAAAACCAATTCCTTTTTTCATTAAGTCTGCCATACTTCCTTTAAAATAGTGAACTTATTTAAAATTAACGTAAGCTTTAAAAAGGATTATTATTGTTTTTATTGATTATGTTACAATATGTATTATGGTTTGTTAGCTTTTTAAGCATATGGTTGAGCCTGATTTGGATACATTTCTTATTTTCCAAAAAAGAAAATAAAATATCTTATAATGTGCTTCCGTCTATTTGTGCTGCAATTCCTGTTTTTAATGAAGAAAAAAGCATAATTAAAACTTTAAATTCTCTCAGAAATTGTGATTATCCTAAAGATAAGCTTCAGATTATTGTTTCTGATGATGGAAGCAAGGATAATACTATTAATGTTGTAAATGAATTTATTTCTAATAATCCTGAGTTAAATATTTCACTTATTTCAGATGTTAACTCTGGAAAAGGTGCTGCCGTCAATAAGGCTTTAGCTAAATGTAATTCTGATTTGTTTGTTGTTATTGATGCAGATTCAAGAATAAAGAAATGTGCATTCATTAAAGCAGTATCTTACTTTCATAAACCAAAAGTTGCTGCAGTAATAAGCAGGGTTATTGTTGATTTTCCTACATCTTGGCTTCAGAAAATGCAGTATTTTGAATATATTCTTAGTAATATGATTAGAAAAATAATGCATAATTTTGGAACTTTATGTATTACTCATGGTGCTTTTACAATGTTTAAGACCTCTATTTTGAAAAAAGTAGGTGGTTTTGATGGCAATAGAAATAATATTACAGAGGATTTAGAGATTGCTTTAAGACTTAAATCAAATAAGTATGATGTTGTTATGGCTCATGATGCTGATTGTTTCACAATTGCACCTTCAACTTTTAACAAACTAAGAAAACAGAGAATAAGATGGTATAGAGGATATATTTTTAATCATATTAAATATAGAAAATTATTCTTTTCAAAAGAACATGGTATTTTTGGTATTTTTCAGTTGCCAGTAACTATCTTTGCAGTTGCTTTAAGTGTTAGTTATTTTCTTCTTATTACTCTTAATATTTTTAGTGATTTTTTTAATTTTCTTGTTAGAAGTTTGACTATTCCTAATTATTTTCTCGCAAATATATTTAATTTTCCTTCTATTTCTGAATTTTTTTTAACTAAGAATCTGCAAATATATATTCCTATTGCAATTACTTTTGCTTTAACTTTAGTTATTGTTTTTTCTGCTCACAAGGTTTTCAAGGAAAAATTATCTCGTTCTGTTTTTCCCGCTGCCTGTTATTTTATTATAATGCCTTATTTTACTGCAATAAACTGGTTAGATAGTGTCGGCAGAGAAGTATTTAAGTCAAAAAGAAAATGGTAATTTGATTAATTTTAAATTAAAAAATAAAATATTTATTCTTCTTTTTTCATAAATTTAGATTTTTCTTTTCTTAAATTTGCTGAAATATCATGAACCCATTCTGTTTCATCATATAATGCTTCTCCTGGTTTGTATTGTCTTGCTCTGTTATAAACTTCAAGATATAGTATTTGTGATTTTGCTATTTCTTGGTCTGTTATTGCTTTTGTGTTTTTACACCAGTCAATAAATAGTTTTACAATAGCAACAACATATCCTAAGATAATTAAAACAACTACAGTCATCATTATTGTTTTCATCGCCCCAGTTATTTCTAATAAGTCTATCATTGCAGTTATTGCTAATATAATTATTGTTGCACATACTGTGCTAAATAAGAATTTAAGTGGAAAATACCAGCTTCCTTGTTTCATACCTATTGCAGGAATTATGTCTATATTTTGTTCATATACTTCTTTTTTTACCATAATTGTTTAGTTTTTTTATTAGTATTTAATTCTTTTGTTTAGCAATAATAAGACGCACCCAGGGGGATTCGAACCCCCGACCCCTTGCTTTCCACTATTCAAAGCAATTTGCTTTAAAATTAGGAGGCAAGTGCTCTATCCAAGCTGAGCTACGAGTGCTTTTATTTCATTAGTTAAAAACAAGTTTTTTAACTTTTTCCTTTTTCTTTGTTATTATGTATAAAATTAAGCAGATTCCTGAAGATTTTATTGTAGATGAAGTTAATGATACTAAATTTGATAATGGAAGATTTTTTTGTTATTGGATGAAAAAAAGAAATTATAATACTCTTTCAGCTGTTGAAGTTGTTGCTAAATATAATAATCTTAAAATTTCTGATTTTTCTTGGGCAGGAAATAAAGATAAGATGGCAGTTACAACTCAGTTGATTTCTACAAATAAAAAATTAAATAATCTTTCTTTTGATGATATTGAGATTTCTTTTGCAGGAAATTCTGATTCTCCTGTTTCTCTTGGTTTTCTTAGAGGAAATCATTTTAAGATTACAATTAGAGATATTGATTCTTTGCCTGATTTTTCTGATAAATTTATCAATTATTTTGGTGTTCAGCGTTTTTCTGAGAATAATATTGAGGTTGGAAAATCAATAATCAAAAAAGATTTTGCTAAAACAGTTGAAATTTTGAATCTTGATGTTTCTGGAAATAATTTTATCAATGCAATTTCTCATCTTCCAAAAAAGATTCTTTCTCTTTATGTTCATGCTTATCAGTCTTTTATTTGGAATTCTGCTGTTAATTTATATCTTGAAGATAATCCTAATTTTGATGTTTCTGTTGAAATTCCTATTGTTGGTTTTGGAACTCAGGATATTGATAAATATTCTATGATTGTTCTTGAAAAAGAAGGCATTTCTAAAAGAGATTTTGTTATTCGTTCCCTGCCTGATTTAAGTTCAGAAGGTTCTTCAAGAAAAATATGGACTCAGGCAAAAGATCTTATTATTTCTGAGTTGGTTGATGATGATTTAAATCAAGGAAAGAAAAAGGTTTTGATTTCTTTTTTTCTTGATAAAGGAGTTTATGCTACTGAATTTTTAAGACAAAATTTTGAAAATAAATAAAATAAAAAATTTATTTTATGTTGTTGATTATTTTTGTTATCTCTTCAAATATCTCTTCTACTGTTCCTGTTCCATCAACCACATAAACTATCCCTCTTGGATTATAGTATTCTTTTAATGGTTCAACTTCTTCATGATATATTTCAAGTCTTTTCTTTATTGCTTCTGGCTTGTCATCTTCTCTTTGATATAATTCTGCTTTGCATTTAGGACAGTTTTCATATTTGTCTGTTGTTATCTCACCGCAGTCTCTGCATTGTCTTCTTTTTGATAATCTTTTAATTGCTAAATCATCAGATATCTCTAAGCTTATTAAAGAATCAACTTCTGCTACCTCATCTAGTGCTTCTGCTTGTTCTAAGCTTCTTGGATAACCGTCAAATACTATGTTGTCAAAATTTCCATCTACTTTTTTTCTTATCAGGTCTAATGTTATCTCTTTTGTTATAAGCTCTCCTTTGCTTATTATTTCCTTTATTTTCTTTGCTAGTTCAGTGTCTTTTTTTGATTCTTCTCTTAACAAATCACCCATACTTATATGGGTCATTCCAAATTTCTTTGCTATCAGCTTTGCTTGAGTTCCTTTGCCGCTTCCAGCCATTCCTAATAATATTATATTCATATTCTCACCTTTTTTTATATTGTGCAAAAGATTTTTAAAAGATTTCTATACTTGAGAATAACATGCCCCTGTAGCATAGTAGCTATTGCGGCAGACTTGTAATCTGCAGGTCGAGGGTGCAGTTCCCTCCAGGGGCTTATTTTTAAAATTCAATTCTCATTTCTTCGTCACTTGGCTCAAAATATTTGAAATATTGACCAATTCTTGGAATTTTTTCTAGATATTCTTTAATACTTATTCCAAAACTTGCAATCAAGACTTTCTTTTTTCCTCTATTAATTAGGATTTTTTCTTCTTTAATATCCCTTTTAGAAATATCAAAAACATTCATGCAGTTCCTATGTACTACAGAACTTAATCCATTTATTGTATCTTTAAAATCTCGTTTTATTGAATTACATAAATATTCTAGCTTTTTTGTTTTTTGTTTTAATACTATTTGTTTAAATTCTTGATTAGTGACCTGTTCATCTATTTCTTGTTGAAGTGATATTTTTTCTTGTTCCAATATTTTATCTAAATCTGCGTTATACCATTCACAAAATTTTTCATATTCGACAAAAATGCTTTGATATACATCTTTTGAAAGATTAATTCTAGTTACATAGTCTTCATAGTCTGAACGATCTTTTCCTCCCTCTACAATAACTTTTTCTGTTCTTGTTGGCATTTCTTCACCACAAACAACGCATTTAAATTTGTCATTGCTTTCCTCACAAGGAGTGCTACGACCTCCTCTTATTTCTTTCACAGCTTCATAACTTAAATCAGCTAATTCTTTTAGATTCATTTTCACCTCTTATTTTTAACCCAATAATCCATCTAAATCTTGCCAGGGTTGTCTTCTAGGAAACTTAAGCTGAAATCTTAAATGCAGCTTATTTTCAAAGGGTGCTGCTTCAAAATCTTTTTTTATGTATTTAACTGCTTTAAAGAAGTCGTACATATCTATTTTAAACTCTCCCCATGCAAGTTTTTCCTCTCCATTTTCCATAATTCTTTTTTTTGTTAGAATATCTTCTTTTGGAATTTGCTCTAATAATTTTTCAAAACATTTTTGATGAATATATTCCAATTCATTAGGCGGTTTATCTGACTTACCATATAAGAATTCAGAGGGAGCGATAAACTTAGGAAATCCAAAATATGTTCTGACATTAGAGAAATTTTGTAAATTATTTTCAATCCAGTCTTTTAACTTTTTGTCTAAGCCAATATTTGAAACACATCTAAGTTCTTTTTCATTTTTGATTAAATGTTTAATTAAATCAATTTCTTTGTTTAGTCTTTCTCTTTCATTATTGGCTATTTTTTCTAAACAAGAACTATGCCAGAAGTTAACTTCTTCATCATTTAAAACTGTTAATAAATAGTCATTTTGATGTTTTAATCTTTTTTCTTGATAAGTGTGGTACGTGTTTTGCACAGTCACCATTTCAGTTTCTAATTTCTGATGACAATGTCTACAATTATATTTGTCATATGATTTTACAAAATCTTTGCATTTAGAAAATATTTCATTTAATTCTTTTAAACTCATTTTTTTTTACCTCCTAATATTTCAAAATAGCTTCTTTTTTCAAAACATTCATTTCTCATCTCTAGTTCATCAATCACTGTTTCAATATCATTTTCTTTGCCTTCAATTTCTATAAAATATTGATTTTCTAATTTATCCAGAGAAATGATGCAATTGTTGAGATTAAAGTTGGCTCTTTCTTTTGTGTAGCAAAAGATTCTTTCAAATCCAAGATAAGAAAGAAGTTTTTCAGGGTCATTAATAGATATTAAGATTTCTTCTTCTTTTTCTGATTTGAATTCAGAGCAATTTTCAATTTTTGTTTTTCTGTTCAGGATAACCTGATTATTTTCACATCTTAATCTTATAATCTCATCAAGCGACTTTTGAAAATAATAGTTTGTTTGTTTGAAAAATTCAGATGTTCCTAATCTATTCTTCAGTCTTTTAAAGGTTGAATAATGAATTTTTATCTTTGCTTCTGTTTCAATTTTTATCGTCATAAACATATATCTGACTTGTATAAGTGATATACATTTCTGACAAAAAATTGTCAATAGTGTTGTATAAAACAATAATGTTTATATACATCTAAAAATAAAATAAGAGTATGCTTGATTCAAAAACAATCAACAAGATAGAAGAATTTGTGTATTCTAAACCAAGGAATATTCAGGAAATAGCTTTATTTATCAAGAAAAATTGGAGAACTGCTGACAGATATGTAGAAGAAATTGAAAAAAATTTTGGTACAATTTCAACAAGAGTTTTCAGAGAAGGAACAAGAGGAGCTTTGAAAATAGTTTATTGGTCTTCTGTTGAAAAAGTATCTCCATCCATATTTCAGGAGAGACTAGAAAAAGATATATTTTCTTGTAAAAAAAAGGAAGATTTTTCTGCGTTTGATATATTTCAATATATCCCAGAAAAAAACAGAACAAGTTTTGCTCAACATAATGAAGAAGAAAATATAAAAGAATTTAACAAACTTCTTCTTACTGCTAAAAAACAAATACTTTTTTTCTCAGGTAATTTATCTTTCATAAATATTAAAGATAAAAAAAAGGATATATTAACAACTTTTGAAAAACTTGCAAGTAAAAAGATACAGATAAAAATAATTTGCAGGGTTGATCTTGCTGGAAAAGACAACATAGAAAGAGTTTTATCTCTTAATTTTAAACATGGTAAAAATCTAATAGAAATTAGACATGATGCTCATCCAATTAGGGGTTGTATAATTGATGGAAAGTTTATTAGATTAAAAGAAGTAAAGGAACCAACAGGAAAAATAAAAGAATTAAATAAAAAGATTTTTATTTTTTATAATATTCATGATAAATCTTGGGCAGAGTGGCTTTCCAGAATCTTTTGGAAAAAGTTTTCAAATTCTATTGATGCAAATAAAAGATTAGAACATTTAAAGCAGATAATTTAACAAAACGTATTTCCATTACATCACTTTAATATATCTTTTTTCTCATTATTATTCTTATGATGAAGACGCGGAAGAGTAAAGGAGAAATGTTGTCATGTCAGGCACCTCTGGCAATATTTTCATTGGATCAAGGATGAGTGCCTCTTCAAAACAAGAAAAAAACTAAAAGCCTTGAATCCTACTCCTTGCCTTTTTTTTTTTTAAGAATTAAAAAAATAATTATTTTTCTTTCTTTATGAATTCAGTATATTTGCATTTTCCACAGGTTTTTCTGTTCCCATGTACTGCCATAAAATAACCGTCTCCACATTTTGGACATGATGGATTTTTTCTTTCTAATTTGTCTCCTTTCTTTTCATATCTGGTGTGAACTTTTTTTTCTGGTTTTTTCTTCTTCGCTTTTTTCTTTGCCATTTACTAGTCCTCTTTTTTCTTTTCTTTTTTCTTTGGTTCTATTTTATCTTTCATTTCTTTATTTTCATAAATATATGCTAAGAATTTTGCTTTTTGGCTTCCAAATTGTGTGTAAATATGTTTCATAACTATAAGTTCTTCTGAAGCTTTCAACTTTTCAGATATTTTTTTTGTTACATCTATGTTGCTTGGTGTTGCTTTTTCAAATATTATTTTTCCTTGTACTTCTTTTCTTTTTAGATAAGGATTTTGTTTTTCTTCTGTTATTGATAATTCCATTTTAATTCACCTTTATTGCGTATTCTCCATTTTGGGTTATTCCAATTTTTTTTGCGATTTCACTTTTTTCATAGTTGATAATATTTATTCTTCCTTTCCAGTTTATCACTAAGTTTGTTCCTTTGCATAGAGGACATTGTGACTCATTTGTTAAGTATTTATCGTGTTTGCATGCTTTCTTTTTTGCCATTTTTCATTTACTTCTTCTTTTCTTCTTTTTTAACAGATTTTTTTTTAGTTTCTTCTTTTTTTACTTCTTCAGACCATTCTGGTTTTCCTAATCCTAGTTGTCTCATTGTTAATCCTATTTTTGGATTGTTTACATCTTTAAAACTTATTGCTATAACTCTGGCTTTGCAGTTATCTCCTATTCTTAAGCTTCTTTTTGTATCTCTGCCGGATAATACTTTGTCTTTTGCAAAACTTACAAAATCATCCATTGTCTGGCTTACATGTATCATTCCATCTAATGGACCCATTGTTATGAATGCTCCAAAGTCTGCTATGTCTCTTATATTTCCTGTTATAACTTCTTGCATTTCTGGTATGAATGTTAGTAATTCAATATTGACATCATAATAGCTTGCACCATCTCCAGGGATAATTATCCCTTCTCCAATGTTTTTTATGTCTGTTACATCTATTATTATGCCTAGTTCAGGATCTATTAATCCTGTGTATGTTTGCTGTGAACTTTTCAGTACAGCATCTTTTATTTTTAAATCAAAGAGTCTTGGTGCCACTCTTATATGATCTTTTATTTGTATTTTGTAAAACATTTTTTTCTTGCCTGCATCAACATCAGAGATATACAAGAAACCCCTGATATTTCATTATTCATAGAATTTCAAGCTTTCCATTTATAAAGCTTTCTGATTTAATCATCAATTTGAACATATTTTTTCTGCCTGATATAACCAACAGAATTCCCTTTATCCTTAACCCTTTTCTTCAATTCAGAATCTTGTGTAATGATCAAAAAATTATCAGACAATTCAAGTAAAATATCATCTGTGTGTTCTTCTTTTCCTTTTTTTCTTTCATATTTTTTTGTTAAAATTATTGTTTTCACTAATTTTGCTTGTTTTCCTTTTTTCCCACCTTTTCCTTCAATCTTTTCAATTTCAGAGAAAACATTATCAAGTATTATTATTTTAAAATTTTCATTCAGAATTCTTGTAAATTCTTTTTCCCAGTCTATTTTAAACTCTATACAACTAACTAAGAAGCTGGTATCAGGTAGTATTTTTATCATTTTGTCCTATGAAAAATTTGTTCAATGCCATTATTATACTTGACAAGACTAATGAATATAATACTATTGCAAGGGTCATGTCTAATATTAATCTCATTCCTTCTATGTTATAGACTGCTATAATAAAGACGACTGTTGCAGTCGCTATTCCTTTTGGTGAATTTAGTGTTAAGAATATTTTTTCTTTTAGATTGTGTTCTTTTCTCATGCTTACTAATATTGCTATGAATCTGATTAATAGATAAATTCCAAACATCATTAAACTATTCAGGATAAATTCTTTTGTTAATGGTAAATGTACAATTAATCCTAATAATATAAAAACTAAAATATACAATGCTTTTGCTAATGCTCCTTCCACACTTAGTAATGTTTCTCTTTGTTTTTCTAGTGTTTTTCCAAAGAATAATCCTAGTGCAGTTACGGCTAATACTCCGCTTCCACCTAAATTTTCTGCTAAAACATAAGATAATAATGCTGCTATGATTACAGCAAGACTGCTGTATACTGAGGTGTATGATTTTTGCATTATTTTGAATAAGATTATTCCTACAAATACTCCTGCTCCTAATCCTACTATGAATTTCATTATGAATGGAACTAGTTGGTCTATTAAACTAGTCATTAATTGTCCTTTAACATTTTGCATTAATTCTATTACAATAAATGGAAAAATAACTGTTAATGGTGTGTTAAACAAACTCTCTAATTTTAGTATGGATAATGCTTTGTTTTTTTTGGTTACTAATGGAAGCAATACTTCTGGTCCTGTGCCACATAGTATTGTTGCGAATAATATCGCAAGCCAGCCTGCTATTCCTAATAAATAATATGCTGCTAAAGAGAATAAAATAATTTGAAAAATTATTGTTACTATTGTTATTTTCATAGCTTGTAAGGATAATGCGTCTAGTTCTTTTATTCTCCATCTCGCTGTTGAATCAAATACTATTAATGCTAATGCTAATATTGCTATGCTGATTAGAAATAATTCTGGGAATTGTATTAGTGGTTGTCCTTTATAGCTCGTTGCTCCGAACAGTATTCCTGTTATTAATAATAGCAGGACGTCAGGTATTTTTATCTTGCTTGATATCCAGGAACATACAACTCCTACAAACAACAATACTGCTATTGTTGTGATTATTGTTAATGCATCGCTCATTTTACCTCTTTTTTTGGTTATAAGTAAAAAGTTTTTAAAAAAGCTTTTGGTTTTAGGGGTTTATGCCTATAAAAAACATTCTGAATGAAGTGCTTTCTGATATTAAGCCTTCAAAAAAAGAAGTTTCTGAAGTTTCATCTATTGCTGATTCTTTTATTAAATCCTTGAATCAGTCTCTTAAAGATAAGAAAATAAATGCTAAAGCTGTTTTTGGAGGTAGTTTTGCTAAGGATTCCTGGATTTCTGGTGATTTTGATATTGATATATTTGTTAAGTTTGATTTAAACTATAAAAATCAGGATTTAAGCTCTTTGTTGCAGAAAGCTTTGTCAAAATTCAATTTTGAAAGGATTCATGGTTCTCGTGATTATTTTTGGATTAAACATAAGAATATCAGGTTTGAAATCGTCCCTGTTTTAGATATTAAATCTCCAGAAAACGCAGTTAATGTTACTGATTTCAGTCCTTTGCATGTTGCATGGGTTAAGAATAATTCCAAAAATCTGGTCGATGATATTCTTTTGCTAAAGCAGTTCTGCAAGGCAAATGGCGTTTATGGTGCTGAGAGTTATATCAATGGTTTTTCAGGTCATGTTGTTGATAATCTTATAATCTATTTCAAAGGTTTCCTACCTTTGCTTAAATCTGCTTCTAAATGGAATTTAAAGAAAAAGATTGTTCTTGATTTTTATGATAAGCATAAAGGAAAGGCTTTATTTAATATTAATAAGTCTAAGACAGAAGGTCCTCTTGTTCTTGTTGATCCTGTTCAGCCAGACAGGAATGCTTCTGCTGCTTTGTCTGCTGAAAAGCTTAGATTATTTATTAATTATGCAAAAAAATTCTTGAAAGCTCCATCTAAGAGTTTTTTTAAGATCAAGAAGATTGATTTAGAAAAATTGATGAAGAAAGATTATTTTATTATTTCTGCAAAACCAAAAAAAGGAAAAACAGACGTTGTTGGATGTAAATTATTGAGTGTTTTTAATTTTTTGAAAAATTCTTTGGAAGAGCATGATTTCAAGATCAAAGATTGTGATTGGTTCTGGGATAAATCAAGTAATGCTTTGTTTTGGTTTAAGCTGGATAAGGATTCCTTATCAGAAATTAAAGAACATAAAGGTCCTCCTACAGATATGATTTCTGCAGTTAAATCTTTTAAAACCAAATACAAAAATACTTTCAAAAAAGATGCTCATATCTGGGCAAAGGTTAAAAGAGAATTCAAAGATGCAAAATCCTTGTTAAAGAATTCGTTCAAGGCAAATTATATGAAAGATAAAGTTTTAACCATCAATTTAGAAAAATAATTTTTGCTATTTGGAATAAACTTTATATATACCTTTATCTTTTTCTTGTTTTATGATAAAAATTACAAATGTTTTGACTATTGTTGCATTGACTTTTGTATTTTTCTTGTTTGCATTTTCAATGCCTGTTGGTGAACAACAAAGTGATTATATCACAGGAATGTATGTCTCTGATGATGTTTGTGATGTTTTTTATACAGGTCATGGAAGTTTTTATTGTGAATTTGATGATGCTGTTTGTGAGAGGCTTCTTTTTGAGCGTTGTTTTGGAAGATGAATTCTCTTCTTCTTGCTTTTTTGCTTTCTTTAGCTCCAATTTCTGAGTTAAGAGGTGGTTTGCCTGTTGCTCTTGCTTCAGGAAATCCTTTTATCATATCTTTATTAATATGTATTCTCGCAAATATTCTTGTTTTTCCTGTTGTTATTTTTTTCTTGGAGTTTATACATCATAGATTGCTTTTTTTCAAAACTTATAGAAATGTTGCAGAGAAGTTTATTGAAAGAACAAGAAAAAAAGCTCATAAAAAAGTAGAAAAATATGGTTATTTTGGTTTGTTTTTGCTTGTTGCAATTCCTTTGCCTTTCACAGGAGCTTATACAGGAACTATTGCTTCTTGGTTTTTCGGCATGAATAAATTAAAATCATTCATCACAATAACAGCAGGCATAATCACAGCATCTATCCTTGTTTCTATAATTTATTATGGTGTTTTATTCTTATAATTGTACAAAACCATAACCTTTTTAATAACTTTTAACTTTAATCACTAAAAAAAGGGTGGTAATATGTCAAACACATTAGGTCATGGAGCGTTTCTGGTGGGTATTTTATTAGCAGTTTTTGCTGGTTTGATTCCTTCATTGCAAAATTTAAAACTTGTTTGGGTTATTGTAATTTTGGGTTTAGTTATTGGTTTCCTGAACATCACTGCTGATGAGACTGCTGAATTTTTGTTGGCAAGTATCTCTTTGGTTATTTGTGCAGGTTCTGCCAATATGTTTTTGCCTTTAGGTCTTGTAGTTAATAGCATTTTGAACTATATTGTTGCTTTTGTAGTTCCAGCAGCTTTGGTTGTTGCATTAAAGACTATTTGGGTTTTAGCAAAAAATTAAAATTGAGTGGGTGAAGATTATGAATTATGACAGGAGATTTATCAATGCAGTAAAAGACAAACCAAAAAGTAAGAAAATTTCAGGCAATAATTTTTTGTTTTTTCTTATTTTCTTATTTTTCTTGGTTATTTTATTTTTTTAATTTTTTTATAATTTACAATATCTATGTCACCTAGCGCAGTCTTCCATTTTTTTTTAAGTTAATTCAATTCTCGGGAAATATGCTGATAAAGTAGCAGACGTAGCGTGACATAGGTATGTTTATTATTTTTTTCCCAAAATTTTATAAATAAACCTTTTTCCTAAGTATGCTATGAAAGAACATTTTCGCAAGTTATTTTCTGAGAAAAAGGAGATTTTCACAGATATTTTAGGACAAGAGCATGCTAAAAAGGAAATCAAAAGTGCTTTATTGATGGGAAGACACATCATAATTGTTGGTCCTCCAGGTGTTGGAAAAACAACAATAGCAAAAAGCATAGCAAACTTGCTACCAAATCTAAAACTGTTGGATTGTTCTTATCATTGTTCTCCAACCAACCCAATCTGTCCTGCTTGTTTATCTAAAAAACCTAAGATTAAAGATTTCAAAGGAACTGAAAGATTTATCAGAGTACAGGGTTCTCCTGATCTTACAGCTGAAGATTTGTTGGGTGATATTGATCCTGTTTCTGCTTTAAAGTTTGGTCCTCAGAGCATTGAAGCTTTTGCTCCTGGAAAGATATTCAAGGCAAATCAAGGAGTTTTATTTTTTGATGAACTTAATCGTTGTCCTGAAAAGATCCAGAATGGTTTACTGCAAGTTTTAGAAGAAGGTTTTGTGACTATTGGTCCTTATTCTGTTGATTTTCCTGCTAATTTTATTTTTATTGGAACTATGAATCCTGAAGAGACTGCTTCTACTGAAAAATTATCTGATGTTTTTCTTGATAGGTTTGATATTATTCATATGGGTTATCCTGAAACTTTAGATATAGAAACCAAGATTGTCATAAAAAAAGCTGAAAAGATAGATGTTGAATTTCCAAAAGAATTACTTAACTCAGCTATTGGTTTTATTCGTTTCATAAGAGACAGCAAGGATGTTTTGAAAAAGCCTGGTGTGAGAGCAAGTATTGGTTTGTTTGAAAGAGCTTGTGCAAATGCTTTTTTGGATAAAAGAAAAACTGTTACTCCTAATGATGTTATTGAAGCTGTTATGAGTGTTTTATCTCATCGTATTGAGTTAAAGCCAAGTGTTAAGTATCTTAAGTCTGTTGAAGAATTTTTGGTTGAATTTTTTAAGATTTATTCTAAATCTCATCCTGAGTTTGCTGGTGGTGGTCATCTTTAGCCTGAGTGAAATTCAAAGGCCCCTTTCTTCTGATATTGATAAATTAAAAGGTGATGATGGTGGTTTCATTGCTCAAAAAACCAAGCAAGATAAAAAAACTTCTGAGCAAGGTGCATTGGTTAATGATGCTTTAAATCAGGGTGTTAGTAATTTTACTCCTGATCTTTTGTATGAGCATCTTGTTAAGAGCTATGCTTCTGCTAAACAGCTTTTAGGTCCTAAATTATTAAGATATTTGTCTGGTTATTCTATGTCTTCTCTTGAAAAAAATCTCAGGATTCCTGAATTTAAGAAAGAGCTTAGAAAAAATATTGATGAAAATGTTTCTCAACTAAAAAAAGATGGTATTTTGACTAAGGATTTTGATATTTCTCATAAAGGTGTTGAGACTGCTTCTGTTTTGCTTGCTGTTCAGGAGTTGGATAATATTTCTTCTAAAGGTTTTATGTCTTCAAAAAGAAAAGAAGTTTCTGCTCAGGGTTCTGTTGTTGATTTCAGGAATTTCAAAAAAAGTGATTCTTATAAGGATATTGCAATAAGAAAATCTGTCAGAAAAGCAGTTAAAAGAAATCATAAAAAAATTTTATTTGATGATTTAAGATCCAAGGTTAGAAAAAGCAAGTCTTCTCTTTCTGTTATTTATGCTGTTGATGCCAGTGCAAGCATGAGAGGAAAAAAATTAGAGATGGCAAAGAAAGCAGGGGTAGCTCTCTCTTACAAAGCAATTGATGAAAAAGATAAGGTTGGTTTGGTTGTTTTTAATCAGGAAATCCAAAAATCTGTAGTTCCTTGTTCTGATTTTCAATTCTTGCTTCAGAATATTGCTTCTGTTACTTCTTTTTCTCAGACTGATTTTTCTTTGATGGTCAAAAAAGCTGTTGAATTGTTTGAAAATATAAATGATAATAAGCATCTTATCATCCTGACAGATGCTATGCCTACTGTTGGTAAGAATCCTGAAGAAGAAACCTTGAAAGCAATCTCTATCGCAAGAGCAAATAATATTTCTGTTTCTCTTGTTGGCATTAATCTTGATGAAAAAGGTAAAGCTATTGCTGAAAAGATTATTCAGATTGGCGAAGGTCGTCTTTATCTTGCTTCTAACATTGAAGATCTTGATATAATTGTGTTGGAAGATTATCTCTCTGCTTGAAAAATAATAATTGTATGTTCTAAACTGATGTTAGTGGCTTTAGTCAAATCCTTTCAAGAAATCAATTCTGGCAGACAAGAGGGTTGTTCCTTCGGAGAATGTCTGCTTTAAATAATAAACTACAAGGATTTGAAGCCACTAACCTGAGCGTTTAGCGAGATTTAGAAAATATTCATAAAATGCAATGTACTACTGTCAAATAAAACAATTTATTTAAAAACTAAGACATATTCTTTTATCTAATGGTTTTTGATAAACTTTATACTGCAGATTTTCTTCTTAAAAGACCGTCTTTTGCTTTTATACTTGGTATAGCTCACACTATTCTTGGTTTATTCTTAGCAATTCTTATTTTTAGAGATAGTCCTGCTCTTATAGCAGTAGGTATAACTTCTTTATTGTTGATGCCTAGTTTGTTTAAGATCACTTCTAAGACAGAGATTATTCAGACAAAAGCTAATAATTTTTGGAATGTTTTAAAATCTAATCTGCCTGTTGTTAAGGTTTATATTTTCATGTTTTTTGGTATTTTTTTTACTTTTGCTTTTTTTTCAATGGTTCTTCCTGAGTTAGCAAGAAATCATTTGTTTTCTCAGCAATTAGCTATTATTTTAGGTAGTGGTCAGGCAACTTTTAGCATGGGTTTGTTTTGGCATTTGTTTTCTTGGAACTTGCAGGTTCTTTTGCTTTGTATGATTATTTCTCTTATTGCAGGCAATGGTGCAATATTATTTATTGCTTGGAATGCTAGTGTTTGGGGAACTATTTTTGGTAATCTTGCTAAAACTGCTGCAGTTGTTTCTGGCGGCAGTATTGCGATTATTTTTTTATTGATTATAATTAGTGTTTTTCCTCATACTTTTTTAGAGGGTTTAAGTTATATTGTTTCGACTATTAGTGGAACTTTGATGTCTGATGGTTTGGCTAAAGAGAAATTTTTCTCTCGAAAAATGGGCAGGGTTTTCAAGTATAATGCTTTAATTTTTTTATTAGCAATTGCTATTCTTGTTGTTGCTTGTGCAGTTGAAACTTTTGTTCTTAATAATTTTGAAACTTATCACTTAATCATTCAGATTGCTTTTGGTGGTTAAAATGAGGTCACAGAGGTTATAAATATGAAGATTTTGGCTTTTACTGATATTCATGGTTATGATAAAGCTTTGATTAGTTTGAAAAAAAAAGTTATTCATTCTCAGCCAGATATTATTCTTTGTGCGGGTGATTTTTCTTTATTTGGTCAGGAAGATGATAAAATTTTGAAAAAGATTAATTCTTTTAGAAAAAAAGTTTTTTTAGTTCATGGAAATCATGAATCGCTTTCAAGAATCAATACTCTTTGTAAAAAATATAAATTTATTGAATTTATTCATAAAAAAATAATTGATTTTAATGGTTTTACTTTTGTTGGTTGGGGTGGAGGAGGTTTTTCGCATAATGATTATTCTTTCGAAACTCTTGTTAGAAAAAATAAAAGTAAATTAAGAAATAAAAAAATTGTTTTATTGACTCATGCACCCCCTTACAATACTATTGTTGATTATTTGGATCATGCTAAAATTCATGCAGGTAATAAGTCTTTTTCTAAATTTATTAAAGAATATAATGTTGTTCTTTCTGTTAGTGGTCATTTACATGAAACAGAAAAACTTAAGGAAATTAAATGGGGTTGTTTGATTGCAAATCCTGGTTTGTTTGGTAGGGTGTATAATTTATGAGATTCACAAAAAATCAAAGAGTTTTATTTACAGAAGCAGGTCTTTGGTCTGTTTTTAACGCTTGTACAATTACTTATCTTGTTGCTTTTGCTTTAGAGCTTGGTGCTTCTAATACTATTATTGGTTTAATTGGCGCGATTCCTTTTCTTTCATTATTAATCTCTGAACTTCTTGCTGCAAAGCTAGTTGAGTTTTTCCCAAGAAGATTTATTGTTCTTATAAATTCTGGTTTAAGCAGATTGGTTTGGGTTTTAATATTTTTATCTCCTATTATTTTCAAAGAACCTTTGTTTTGGCTTATTTTATTTTATTTTATTTCTCGTAGCACAGGGAGTTTGGCCAGTCCTGCTTTTTGGAGTTTACTAGGAGATTTAGTTCCTCAAAAAATTAGAGGAAGATTTCTTAGTGTTCGTATGAGAGTTATGGGTTTTGTTGGAATGATTTTTGTTACTGTTGTTGGAATTTTTCTAAAGCAATTTTCTGAAGGCAACCTTACTGGATTTTTCATTGTGTTTACTTTTGGTGTGATTGCTGGAGCTTCTGGCAGTTTGCAGTTTTTGAAGATTAAAGGTCCAAAACATCACGATAATGAACATCACACTATTAAAGAATTTTTCACTCTTAATCCATTATTGAAAAAATTTGTTTTTGTTATGATTTTCTTTAATTTTGCTTATATGATTGCTTCTCCTTTATTTGCGGTGTATATGCTTAAGAATTTGGATATGAGTTATGCTTTGTTTGGTTTTGTTATTGCATCAGCTACTCTTACAAGGATTATTTTGGCACCTCATTTTGGAAGAATTCTTGATAAATTTGGAAGTCGTAATATTGCTGTGCTTTGTGTTTTTGTCACATCCTTTGTGCCTTTGTTTTTCTTGTTTGTAACTCATTCAACTAGATTTTGGGTTATCCCTATTATGATTTTGAGTGGTGCTGCTTGGGTTGGTGTTGATCTAAGTAATTTAAACATGTTATTAGATTTTGCTGATAAAAAGAAAAGAGCTATTCAGATTGCTGAATTTAATTTTTTTACTAGTATTCCTTTAGTTATCGCCCCTATTATTGGAGGTCTTATTGCTGATAATATTGTTTTCTTTCTTTCAGGGATTCCTCTTGTTTTAGCTATTAGTTTTGTTCTTAGAGCAGTTTCGACTTTATTTTTTATGTTTTTGCCTGAAAAACACACTAAGAAAGATCCTTCTTTAGGGATTGTTTTTAGAGAAATGATTGCACCTCATATGTTAAAAAAGAAACAAATAAAGTTAAAATAATTTAAAAAATTATTTTCATAATCCTTTTATTATGCTATTTTTGCTTAAATCTTTTTCAAGCAATATTACTCTTGATTCTTCTCTTTCTTGGGTGTAATGATATCCTGTTAATTTTGCGATTTTTTTGGCAAATTCTTGTATTTCATTATGTTCTGGCATGTTTGTTACTTTTAATCTGTCTCTTGCATATCCTATATGCATGTATCCTTTTACTTCTATGAAATCTGGTTGTGCTATCTTGATAAGTTCCGCATATTTCTCTGGCTCATGCATATTAATATCTTTTACCATTGTTAATCTTATTGTGCTTCTGTTAAATTGTTTTATCAGACTTAGTGTTTTCATTAGATTACCCCACGCATCTTTTGGAAGTGGCCTTGCTGTTTTTTCATATGTTTCTTTATCACAACCCACTAAAGATACATATAATTGGGTTGGTTGTGCTTCATCAAGCAATCTCTGAATCATTCCCGGGACAGTCCCATTTGTTACTAAGAAGGTGGTCATTCCTCTTGAATGTATTTCTTTTATTAACTCAAGTAGTTTTGGATAAAATGTTGGTTCTCCTGTTAAGCTTATTGCAAAGTGTAATGGTTTGTCTACTTCTTTGTATTTTTCTTTATCTACTGTTTCTGATCCACCAAATCCATAAAGTAAGTCTCTCCATTCTTTTATACATCCATCAACTATTTCTTTTGGTTCATCTATTGGTCCTTGCCATTTTGGCCAGGCATATGCTGTATCTCTCCAGCAGAATAAGCATCTGTGATCACAAAGCCATGTTGGGCTCATTTCAACACATCTCCAGG
>CAZNAM010000009.1:0-20816 GCA_964571335.1 uncultured Methanosarcinales archaeon
ATGATAAATTTAGGACCACAAGTACCAGGAGCTGCAACAACAATAACATACACTGTACTTTCCAGAAGACTTTCTGAAGGAGGAGCAAATGTTGTAGTGCAATCATCAATAACTGGAAATGATCCAATAGAACAAAGGATAATCAATACAGGAGCCTGTCCATTAACACCAGATTATAACTATCAATGCATGAGCTTAAGAAGAGGAAGCTTGTTTAGCTTGGATGATAGAGAACATGGTGGAAATATATATGTGCAAGATGGAGAAATAAGTTCAAAAGTTACTGTTGGAACAACTCCAAGTGCAGGACAAGCATATTTACCTTCAACAGGAACAAAAAGTGGAGGAACAAATATTGTCTTGACATTTGAAGGACAGAAATTAAGAGGAGATTAAAAAAATAATTTTTTTTTCTTTTATCAAGCAAATTTAGGTTTTAAAACAGATTTTTTCATGTTTTCTTTTAATAATTCAAATAATTTCATTAAACGTGATTCTTCATCTTCACAAGGAATATTTTCATCCCGTAAATCCCTTAAACTCAACCAACCATTTTCATCATCATGCATATATTGTAAAAAAATCACAGGAATATTAACATAACTCTGTTCATTAAAATCAAATTTCTTTTTTAGATGACTATAATTTTTAGAATTTCCAACTCTCCAAGAAGCAGTCCTTTTATTCACATCATCTTTAACAGAAAAATATGGAAAGAATCGTCTGCAATCTAGTTCCATCAGAGCAATATTTTCTAAAGAACCAATAGTACATTTTTGTAATGTTTTAATATAGTCTTTTTCCCACATTACTTTATCAAGATACTTAAAATCTTCATCAGTTTCAGGAATTTTTTTAATTTTAAGATTATCTAAAATAACAATTCCTGATTTAAAACCCTCATCTTTTTTCTTAGGAGGATTTTCCTTAAAAGAAGAAACCATATCATACAAAGAACTTGCATAATAAACATCTAATTGAATCAATTTTCCAATTTTAAAAATAATTTTATTAATAATTGTTAAATCCTGTTTTAAATATTCTTCAGATAAATTAATCATATTTTAACAAAAGAAGAAAGAATATTTAAAGATTTATATAATGAAGAATGTTATTTATCAACTAAAAACCCTAAATAATAGAAATATTTATATATTAATACCGTATTAATATGATATTAATGTGATATTATGGTACAAGCAATAATAAATATTGAAGATCAAACTAACAGAGTTTTAAATATTCTTAAAGCCAAATATGATTTGAAAGATAAAAGCCAAGCTATTGATTTGATGGCTCAACAATATGAAAAAACAATATTAGAACCTGAATTAAAACCTGAATATGTTAAGAAAGCTAAAAAAATTATGAAACAAAAAAAGATTCATGTTGGTACTGTTAAAAATTTAAAAAAGAGATTGAACTTATAAAATGTATTCTTTAAAGATTGATGAAGAACTAATAAAAAAATTAAATAAACTTAAAAAGAAGAATAAAAAACAGATTGAAATAATTCTTAAGAAAACAGATGAAATACTTGAAGATCCAAATAGATTTAAGAACTTAAGAGCACCTTTAAACATGTGGAAAAGGGTTCATATTGATAAACATTTTGTTTTAACTTTTTCAGTAGATGAAAATAACAAAATAGTAACATTAGAGGATTATGACCATCACGATAATATCTACAAATAACTTAAAATTATTTCTTGATTTCTCCATAACCAATAAGTCTCCATCTCTGACCAACTCTTCTGGAAAGAGCAACTCTGCTTCCTTCATCTGCACAAACAGGTCGTTTCAATGTGCATTTAATCATATTTTTGCTTAATTCCTGCACTATTCCAACAGTTGCAGCAGAATTAACATTCATCATAAGAATCTCTCCTTTTTTGATTGGCTCAACAACAAGCTTGTCTTTAGCACCAACAATCCTCTCAAGAAGTTTTGTCTGCAACGAAAATTCATGCCAGACTGCAGGCATCTTTCCTTTAATTCCAACAACACTGCCGACGAGCTTATCTGATTTAACAACATAAGGATCTAATTCTGTAAGAATTGCCATGCTTCCACCAGGAGTTATCTCTTTCAAACTTATTCCTCCTGCAATAATATTCTTTATTTTTGTAAAAATAGGATTCCAAACTTTTGTTTTCTTGTCTTCTTCTTCATAACCTGGAAGTATCTCAATCTCATCACCAACTTTAAGAGTTCCCTGCTTAAGAGAACCTCCAAGAATACCTCCTGTAAGTTTATCAGGAACAAAACCTGGTTTGTTAATATCAAAACTTCTTGCAACACACATAAAGGGATCTTTAGATTTATCTTTTTTAGGGGTGGGCATTTTTTCCTGAATTGTTTTGATTAGAACATCCATATTTACTCCATGCAAAGCACTCATAGGAATTACAGGAGCATCTTTGAATTTTGTTGTAGAAAGAAATTCTTTAATATCATTATAATTTTTCCCAGCAATTTCTTCAGTAACTAAATCAACTTTATTCTGCACAACAATGAGATTTTTTACTCCGCTCATCTCTAATGCCATGACGTGTTCTCTTGTTTGAGGCTGAGGGCAAGCTTCTCTTGCAGAAATTAATAAAATAGCACCATCCATTATATTTGCTCCACATAACATGGTTGCCATAAGACTTTCGTGACCAGGAGCATCAACTAAACTTATTTTTCTTAAAAATTCAGTATCAGAACCGCATATAGGACATTTATCTGTTACACAATAACCATCAGAATCTTTACATTTCTTGCATTTAAAGAAAGAAACATCAGCATAACCTAATCTTATTGTAATTCCTCTTTTAATCTCTTCACTATGCGTATCCGCCCATTTACCGCTTAAAGATTTAACTAATGTTGTTTTTCCATGGTCAACATGACCAATCATGCCAACATTAATTTCTGGCTGAACATCATCTATTTTAGGTTTTTTAGGCATAAATAAGAAAAAACTAAGTTGATTTAAAAAGTTTTAGTTAAAACATATCTTTTGTAAAGAATAATCGGACTTATTTTTAAAATTTTTAAAATCTTTCATGATGTCTCTAATATCTGGAAAATTTTCAATAATCTCTTCAAATTCAAAATAGGAACAAGACATTTTATCTTTAAAATCAACATAAGAACATATTTTATCTGTCCAATAATAACAAAAAATAACTTTTGTGTTTTTAATCTTAATATCTAATAATTTTTCAACTTTATTATAAACTCCTGTTGTTTTTAAGAATTCAAATGCATCTTTTATTTGATTTTCATCAACATTTTCAGGACAAATATAATAAGATTCACCTGTTTCAATATTGCCAACATAAGATTCTATACTGGAAGCTTTTTCTAACTTATTATTTTTAATTATAATCTTAGACTTCTTTTTACGTGCCACCCAGCCTTTTTCTTTTAGAGAATTAAGAATATTCTCAGAAAAAAAAAGATATGTAAATGCAACCATGTAAAACAGATTATTATATTTATTATATAAGCATTTCTTTACTCAAGAAAATAGATTAAAATATCTGATCTTGATCTCCTCTTTGAATTGCTTGTTGTGTTTCAATATATAAAGGAAATTCTTTCATTATATTATTTATGTCAGGAAAGACATTTTCAACAATATCAGATAATTCAGAAAGTGAATAAATATCATTGTTTTTATGGTGCAGAAATAATACTTCTTTGCTTGTTGTTACGAAATCAACCCATTCAATAATCTTGCTGTAAATTTCTTTAGTATGCAAAAAAGTCAATGCATCTGATAATTCATCAATTTTGTTAATTTTTGGAAAAATAAAATAAAAAGTATTTAATTCAATTTTTTCTGCAGGTTTTTCTTTAATTGATCTTAAACTAAATAATTTAGGTAAAATCAAACCACCATGACATTCATGTATTTTCCAGCCTTTTTCATTTATTTTATCAACTATGTTTTTAGCCAGATAATCCGGTAAATAATTTATTGATACCATTTTCACTTAGATTCCATTAAGATGAAAATCAAATATCAAGTCAGTTATATTAGATATTTTTTTAGACAATCTATATAAATCAGAAAAATAATTTAACTTTTTATCATTAGAAAAAACTTTACCATTCGTAAATTTAAATTTTTTAAGTATATATTCAATTCCATTTTTATTTAAAAAATCAATTGAAGAATCTATGTCACATTCACCAATACCAAAAGGAAGTATCAGGTATGTTTTACCATATTCTAAAGATTTTGCAGGTTTTGAAAAATCTGTTTTGTCAACAATACACCAACCTTTTTCTGCAAAATTATTGATTATTATTTTATTTGCACTAATATAAAGATTGATTTTTTCAGTTCCCATAATATTATTTACTTTCGAGTGATTACTTTATAAATCTTTCGTTATTTTCGCCTTAAATCAAGAAAAACATCTTTAACAGAAAATAAAGCCCATACAAGATTTACAATAATAAAAGGGATGCTGTTCAGCATATATGCATAAATAAGCAGAAGAATGCTTCCTAGAGCATTAAATAAATCATACTGCAAATCATCAACATCCCATTTACCAATCTGATTAAGAAGAAAAGCTATCAATAAAAAACACATCCCAATAATTCCAATTAAAAGCTCCATAAATTTAATTAAAACAAGAGAAGTATTTAATATTTTTTAATCATTAAATAATTACTCATTCTTAACTTTTCCAATGAAGTGATGTGTCTTGGTTTCTATTATTTCAACATCAACATAAGAATTAAGAGGAATATCTTGTTTAATAACAATTGGTTTGTATGCAAAATTTCTTGATAGCACAGAAAAATCTTTTCTTCTTTCATCAACTAAAACTCTGCCTTTCCAGCCTTTCCAAGAATTACTTATTTCAAGAGCAATTTTTTTGTGTAATAAAGTAAGTGCTTTGCTTCTTTTTTTCTGATCATTACTGCTTACTAGTTTTCTGTCAAAAGCAAGAGTATTTTCTCGTGGAATAAACCTTGAAATGTTTAAAACAGCTGGTTTAATTCTCTTAATTAAATTGAAACTATCTTTAAACTGTTCTTCAGTTTCTTCAGGAAAACCGACGATAATATCTGTGCTTATTGTCATTTCAGGAATTTCTTTTTTAAATTTATAAACAATATCCTCAAAATCTTTAACATTATATCCTCTGTTCATATTTTTAAGAACAACATCATCTCCTGACTGAACAGGCATATGTAAAAATTTAAACATTTTTTTGTTCTTGAAAACAGGAATAAGCTTATCAATAAATTTAATGAAATATCTTGGATTACCCATGCCTAATCTTATGAAAAAATCACCCTTAATAGAACACAATTTTTCAAGTAATTCAGTAATATCTGTATTAATGTCAAGACCATAACAAGCAGTATCTTGTGCTGTCAACCAAATCTCTTTACAGCCTTCTTTAATGAAATTTTCAACATCTTTAATAATATTTTCAGGAGAAAAACTGAATAGATTTCCTTTGATTAATTTTGTAGAACAATAACTGCACATATTAAAACAACCTGTTGCAATCTGAACAATACCTATTGAAGAATTTTTTTTATTTCTAGGAAATAAAATTTTTTCACAAGTTCTTTTTTCAATATTAATAATTTTTTTATCCTGTATTATTAATTTAATTACTTCAACAACATCAATAATATTATGAGTGCTTAAGAAAGATACAGCTTTAATTAATTTTTCAATCTCAGAAATTATTTTAGGAGTTATACAGCCAGTTATGAGATATTTTTTCTTATCAGGATAGTTTATATTTTTTCTTAGAATCTTAATATCTTTAATTGCAGTATTTTCTCCTTTTACAGTGCATACATTTATTATCATAATATCTGCTTTTGTTTCATCAGTTATCTTATGACCTGCTTTAACTAACAAACCTCCAATTATCTCTCCATCAGATAAATTTGCACTGCAACCAAAACTTTTTATGAATATATTAACCATAAAAAAGAATTTTTAAGAATGTGATATAAAACTTTTGTTAATTATTGTCTTTTTCTTTCCTTTGCTCTTTCAAGGTTTATCACTCTTCTGCATTCAACACACCATTTACGCATAGGACTGTAAGAATTTATTTTACAACCACATCTTTGACAATTTATAACCATCTTACAAGGCATAAACACCGCCCTATTTATAAACATTTCGTTTATATTCTACTGTTAAGTAATAAAGGTTTTTTGAAAAAGCTTTTTATAGTCTATTTTCTTTATATATTGAAAAGAGGGGGTAATAAATGGAAACCATACAGCTAGGGGGAGTTATAGAGTTAAGTGGTTTTAATTCTATGGATAAAGGTACAATGGCTGTGCTAAAAAAAATTCTGGGAAACTATACAAGAAAATTTATAGATAAAACAGAAGGATTTGAAAAAGTAAGCATGCACCTTAAAAAAATAGGGCCTGGAAATAACGAAGAAATATCCTTATTTGAATTACATGGGAAAGTAATGATAAAAGGAAAACAATTCAATAGTGAAATAACTGAAAGAAATATTTTTTTTGCAGTTGACAGCGTAATGAAAAAACTTCATAATTCAGTCTTTGATTGATTGTTTTGGTTTAACAAAAATAACAAGAAGTACAATAAACATAGTCAAAACTGTCCATGTTGTTATACTCCATAAAGGCAGAAAATTTCCGGATATCAACATAAAAAATAAAGATATTATTCCTGAAAACAAATAAAGCTTTAATCTATTTCTTTTTGTGATATCTGCAGATGCTTTTAACAAAATAAAATAAATAATGGCTCCATTTATCAAAACTTCAAGAATAGTTGGAAGAAAAACTATAGAAAAAACTGCTATAGAAAATAAAACCAATATTATTACAAAAATACTCCAAAACATAATAGTAAATAATAATTAAGTATTATTTAATTGTTTTGATTGAACAAAATGTTTTTATAGTAAGCTGTTAGCTTATTCTAAATGAAAAAGATATTTTTGGTGATGATATTACTTCTTTCAATAACAGCAATTGCACAACCAATATCAGAACTTCAAAAACCAACTAATTATGTAAGTGATTATGCAGAGATATTCTCGCCACAAGAAAAACAAGAAATAGAATCCTTAATCATAAGAACTGAGAAAAATACAACAGCAGAAATAGCTATAGTAACTGTAAAATCCTTAGAAGGAATGACAGAAGATCAATATGCTGTAGAATTATTTGAAAAATGGGGAATAGGAAAAAAAGACAAGGACAATGGTTTGTTGATATTAATAGCTCCAAATGAAAGAAAATACAGAATAGAAGTAGGATATGGCTTAGAAGGAACAATAACAGATTTAAGAGCAGGTATAATTGCAAGAGAAAATTTTGTAGAGAATTTTCAGCAAGAAAAATATGGAACAGGGATATATGAATCACTACTTGATATTAAAGGCTTGCTTGAAGAAGATCCAACAATTGTATCAGAATATAAAAACACAGAAAAAAGTATGAATATAAAATCAAGAGAAATTTATTTTTGGATAATAATTTTTTTCATTATAATGTTTCTTTCACCAATACTTAAATCAACATTAAAAAAGAAAAACAAAAAAGCATATAATTTTACAAGTATTTTGATAGGGATAGCAGGAGCATTATTCATTGCATTCCTGATAAGCATTGCATTTGGAGCAATGTTTTTCTTTATTTATCTAATGATTGCTTTCACTCAAGGCAGAGGAGGAGGACCAATATTTTTTGGACCAGGAAGAGGGTTTGGAGGTGGTGGTTTAGGAGGAGGATTTGGTGGCTTTGGAGGCGGTGCCAGTGGCGGCGGAGGTTCTGGAGGAGGATGGTAATGAAAAATTTTTTCATAACATTACTTTTTATTATTCTAATATCTTGTACACAACAAATAGAAATAAATGATAAACAAATAATAACTAATTTTGAAGAATGTGTTAAAGCAGGAAATCCTGTAATGGAAAGCTATCCAAGACAATGCAGACTTTCAGATGGAACAAATTTTGTTGAAGAGCTTGATAAATCAGTTACTTGTGAAAATCTTTGTGGAGACGGCATTTGTCAAGAAATGGTCTGCATGTCAATAGGATGTCCTTGTGCAGAAAATAAAGAAAACTGCCCTGAAGATTGTTCATGAAATTATTATTTCTTTTTTGCTAATTTTTTCTTAAGTTTTTCTCTGTGTTCTTCAGAAACAATATAACCAATACAATTTTTACATCCACACTTGCAAGGATGTTCTTCAAAATCATCCAAACTATAACCATAATCATAAGAAAGCTCTTCTCCTTTTTTGATATCTCTTAATGCAACAATCCAAATATGACCATTGATTATTTCAGTTTCACAATTTGGTTTACAGGAATGATTTATCCATCTAGCTGTGTTATACAGGGGATAACCATCAATATCATATTTTTTATTCAAATCAAAAATATAAACAGCACCTTTTATTTTGTTGTTCTTTGATTCTTCTAAAACCATATCTGATCTTCTTTCAGATTCTTTCTTTGTAATTTTTTCTCCGATATATTCTATAATCTTTGTTCCTTTTGAAATATTAACTCTTGCAAAAATTCCTTTGTTGTGAATACTTGATTCTCTAACTTCAATGTATTGAGATATTGTTTTTTCCATAACTGCGCTTAACTTTGCAGATCTTTTATAAACATTGTCTTGCTACTTTTGAATGGAATAAATTAATTCTATTTTTCCATAAGATTTAAAAAACATAAAGAGAAGAATACTCCTGAGGTGTTATCATGGCAAAAAAACAAGCTAAAACAAGCAAAAGACCCTGGAAGATCATTATACCCATAGCTATTGTTGTTATCCTTATATTCTGGTTTGTAGGGATGTACAATGGACTAATAAGCAAAGATGAAGAAGTAAACAAAGCATGGGGAAATGTACAGACAGTCTATCAAAGAAGAGCTGATCTGATTCCAAACTTAATTGAAACTGTAAAAGGATACAGAGATTATGAACAAGAAGTATTAGAAAATATAGTAAAATTAAGAAGTGAAGCAGGACAAGCAAAAATAGATGTTGATGGTGCAACAAATCCTCAACAATTACAAGATGCAATGGGAAATATGGACGGCATATTATCAAAACTTTTGGTTGTTGTTGAAAGATATCCTGATTTGAAAGCAAGTCAAAACTTTTTGTCTTTACAAGAACAACTTGAAGGTTCAGAAAACAGGATAAGTGTAGAAAGACAGAGATTCAACACTGCTGTAAAAGACTATAATGTGAAAACAAGAAAATTCCCAACAAACCTTGTTGCAGGAATGTTTGGCTTTGACCAAAAAGAAATGTTTGAAGCAGACCAAGGAACTGACAAAGTACCTGAAGTCAGTTTTTAATTTTTTATTTTTTTTCTATTTTTTATTATTTCTGGAAACATTTTTAAATATTTCACCACTTTTTAGTAAATATGAGTAAAATAATATATTATCATCAATTCAGAAGATCAATCAATATAGATCCTTTAGCTGACTTATATAATGATACTATTTTTAATGATGAAGACTTAGATATAGAAATAACATCTTCTAAAATAGAAGAAGAACTTAAAGAACTTGGTAAATTAAATTATCAATTTTACAAAATAATAACTTCAAATTCCCTACTATTTTCTCAAAAAATAAAAACATTTGAATTAAACTTACCTAACTGCAGAGTATTAAATTATCTTTCTAAAAATCTGGAATTGCACAACCAAAGAAATGGAAGAGTAATTTTGCCAAAAATATATAAAAAAATTAATCATCAAATATTTCTTTTTTTAATTGGAGATACAAAAAATATTAAAAAAGAAATATCTGATTGTTTCCACTACTACACTTATATTGAACCAAAAATTACATCAGTTTTAGATGAATATGGGAACTTTAAACTAAAAATTGAATCTGAAGAAGAAGCAAGGTTAGCATACCATGAAAAAACAAAAAAATTTATAATCAATGAAAAAATTGATTTTAGTGATTTTAAGAATATCTCAGAATTAGAAAAACATCTTAAAAATATTCAAATAACATCAGTTGATGATAAAAATTAAACTGAATAACAACAAAAAGATTAATAAAACCTAATAAATTCTAAGCAAATATGTTCAAAGAAAAACTGATACAGCTTATTAAAAAACAAGTTGGAGAGGAAATAGATCTTGAAATACCTCCGCAAAGAGAATTAGGAGATTATTCTTTAGCATGTTTTCAACTAGCAAAAAAATTAAAAAAAAGCCCTAAAGAAATAGCAGAAGAACTAGCAGAACAACTCAAAAAACCAAAATTTGTAGAAAAAATAACAGCAATAAATGGTTATCTTAATTTTTTCATAAAAGCAGATGCATTAACAAAACAAATAATAGAAAAAATAGACAAAGAAAAAGAAGAATATGGAAAAACTAATAAAGGAAAAAAGAAAAAAATAATGATTGAATTCTCTGCACCAAATACAAACAAACCAATGCATCTTGGACATATAAGAACAAATCTTCTAGGAGACTGTTTAAGCAGAATATTTGAATTTCAGGGATATGAAGCAATAAGAACAAACCTTGTGAATGACAGAGGAATACATATCTGCAAATCAATGCTTGCATATCAAAAATTTGGAAATGAAGAAACACCTGAAAGCACTGGAATGAAAGGAGATCATTTTGTAGGAAAATATTATGTTCTTTATCAGCAAAAACTTACAGAACATCCTGAAATGGAAGAAGAAGCAAAAGAAATGCTCAAAAAATGGGAAGTAAAAGATCCAAAAATTACAAAATTATGGAAAACAATGAATAAATGGTGTATGGAAGGATTTGAAAAAACATATGAAAAACAAGGAATAATTTTTGATAAAATATATTTTGAAAGTGAATATTGGTTAACAGCAAAAAACATAGTTCTTGATTTTTACAAAAAAGGAATATTCAAAAAAGGAGATGCTGGAGAAATACTTGCAGAGCTAGAGAAGTATAATCTTCCTGATAAAGTATTGTTAAGAGCAGATGGAACATCATTATATATTACTCAAGATATAGATCTTGCAATAAAAAAATTCACAGATTACAAACTAGATAAATCAATATATGTTGTAGCAAGAGAACAAGAACTTCATTTCAGACAATTATTTGCAATATTAAATAAAATGGGATACAAATGGTGGGATAAATGCAAACATTACAGCTATGGAATGGTTAATCTTCCAGAAGGAAAGATGAAATCAAGAGAAGGAACTGTTGTAGATGCAGATGACTTACTTTTAGAAATGGAAGATCTTGCAAAAGAAGAAATAATCACAAGATACACTGAAATGCAGGAAGAAGAAATACATGACAGAGCTCATGCAATAGGATTAGGAGCATTAAGATTTTTTATGCTAAAAATAGATGCAAACAAAGACATGATATTTAATCCAAAAGAAGCAATACCTTTTGAAGGAGACACAGGACCATACATGCAGTATACTTATGCAAGAACCTGCTCAATATTAAGAAAAGCTGAAGAACAAGAAATTGAAATTAAAATAAATTATGATATTTTAAATAAAGAACAAGAAATAAATCTGATTAAAATATTGGGAGATTTTCCAGAAACAGCAAAACTCTCCTGCAAACAAATGAAACCTCATCTGATATGTCAATATTTAATTGACTTATGCAGAAGTTTCAATGATTTCTATCATTCCTGCCCTTGTCTGCAGGAAGAAGGAGAGCTAAGAGAAAGCAGACTAAAATTAGTTGAATGCTCTAAGATAACAATAAAAAATGCATTATCTCTTTTAGGCATAACAGCATTAGAAGAAATGTGAGTTTTTGATTATTTTTTACTTATTGCTACATTTCAATTTTTTAGAAGGAAGATGTTCTATTTCATTATATTTAATATCTTCACCATTATTAACATTATCAAAATTAATGTTACTCAAAGGTGTTCTGTAAACATCTTTAAAATTAAGTGTTCCATCATTAATTAATTCTTCTATACTTTCATCAAAAGGTCTATTAGAATTTTCATTTAATTCTTGTTGTCTAGATACACTAAAATCTGTTTTTTGTTTAAAACCAAAAATATTAGCTACGTATTCTTCCATTTTATTCAAATTGAACGTTAATTATTTAAAAAGATTCTTGTTTTTTCAGATAAAATGAAAGTAATAAAAATACCTTTTGCAGTTGGAAGTACAGGGAAATCAAAAAATGCAGGAGAAGCTCCTGACAAGATAATAGAAAAAGCAAGAAAACTTACTGCAACAGAAAAAGGAAACCACTTCTATTTTGAAGAAACAGATATAGAAATTGATGATAAAAACATAGAAGAATCATTGAACAGGATAACTGAAGAAATTCCTGAACTTCCATTCATTGCATTAGGCGGAGATCATACAATAACATATGCAATCATCAGAAAGATAGCAAATAAAAACACAGGAATAATCATATTTGATGCACATCCTGATTTAATGCAAAGATTTACAGTCCCAACACATGAAAATTACCTCAGGCATCTGATTGAAGAAAATATAATAAATTCTCAACAAATTGTATTAATAGGTATAAGAAATATTGACAAAGAAGAAAAAAGATTTCTATATGACAACAAAATAAATTATTTTTCAATGAATGAAATAATACAAGAGGGAATACATCAAATCACAGATAATATCATGGAATCTATGAACAAGTTTGAAAAGGTCTATATTTCAATAGATATAGATGTTATAGATCCTGCATTTGCTCCAGGAGTAAATTATCCAGAAACAGGAGGATTGAGCTCAAGAGAATTTCTTTATATGCTAAATAGACTTATGAACTTGAAGAATTACGCGGGTGGAGACCTTGTAGAAGTGGTTCCTGAAAATGACAAGGATGATATGACCTTAAAAATAGCAGGCAAAATTCTAGCTGAGATGACTGGAAAATAAGCATTTAAAAGCTCAATTTTTTGGAAATATTTATAAACTCGTTGGTTTCTTTGCAGATTATGGGACGTATTAAAACACAATTTATTAAAAGACTAGGCAGAGAATCAGTCAAAAAACATAGAGAACAACTTAAAGATAATTTTGAAGAAAACAAAAAAATAGTTGAAAAAATGTTGACTGAACCCAGCAAAAAAGTAAGAAATGTAGTGGCTGGTTATGTTACTCGGCTAGTTAAAAAAGAAGAATAAAAAACATTTGAGAGGTAACGAAAATGTCAGAGGACAACTGTATTTTTATTGGTAATAAGCCATTTATGAACTATGTAACAGCAGTTGTGATGCAATTCACAACACAAGGAGCAGAAGAAGTTAAGGTTATGGCAAGAGGTAAATTTATCTGTAGAGCAGTAGATGTTTCTGAAGTTTCAGCAAAGAGATTTTTACAAGGAACAGTTGGAATAAAAGGAATAAGAGTTAACAGTGAAGAATTTACAAACAAAGAAGGAAAACAAGTAAGAGTAAGCACAATTGAATTAACCCTTGGAAGACTAGAAGGTGTAGAACCAAAATCAGCATTTGATGAAAAACCAAGACAAAGATTTAACCAGCAACAACCGGAACAAGAACAGCAACAAACAGAAGAACAAGAGCCACAACAACAATACTAAAAATAAGAATCTTTGTGATTTTCTTTTTTTATTTTTACTTTTTCTTAAAACATTTAAATACTAAAAGATATTACAACAGATATTATAATAATGGGCCTATAGCATAATGGATAGTGCGACCGGCTTCGGACCGGCTGATCGGGGTTCGAATCCTCGTGGGCCCGTATTATTTTATTTTAAATTTTAAACATTTTTTATAAACCAAAAACCTTATTAATAGATTGCACATAATTCTTATTAAAAATGGTGATATGGAATTTAACAAATATTTACAAAATTAAAGATAAGAATAAACTTATTTCTGAACTAAAATTAAAAGTTAAAAAATTCATGAACTACAGAAAAAAATTGAGCCCTAAATTAACAACAAAAGAATTCCTAAACATACTCAAAGAAAAAGAACAAATAATGGAAATATGTTCCAAATTAATTGCATATTCTGAATTAAAACTAACAGAAAATACAGCAGATTCAAAAGCAAATGCTGAAGAAGCAAAAATGGCAGAATTATGCACTGATTTAGGCAATGAAACAATGTTTTTCAGTTTATGGTTCAAGAATATTCCTGAAAAACAAGCAAAAAAATACATTCAAGCATCAGGAAAGTATCATTATCTTCTTCAAAGAATGAGAGATTTACGAAAATTCATACTGAATGAAAATGAAGAAAAAATAATAAACATTAAAGACCTTACAGGAACAGAAGCATGCTCAAGGTTTTATAATATAATAACTAATAAATTTATTTTTGAATTCAAAAATAAAGAAATGACTCAGGAAGAAATAAATCAATACAAACAATCACCAAAAAGAACAGACAGAAAAACATCTTATGATTTGGTTTTTAAAAAATATAAAGACAATCAGGAAATACTAGGAGAAATCTATAAATCAACAGCAAATGACTGGAAAAATGAATATATTAAACTTAGAAAATATGATTCTCCAATAAGTGTAAGAAACAAAGGAAATAATATTCCTGACAAAGCAGTTGAAGTTCTTCTTAATGTGATAAAGAAAAACATGAAAATATTTCAAGAATATTTTAAATTAAAAGCAAAAATATGCAGGATAAAAAACTTTGACAGATATGATCTTTACATACCTTATGAAAAAACACAAAAAAAATATGATTATGAAAAAAGCAAAAAAATTGTTTTAGAAACTTACAAACAATTCAGTGAAAAAGCATATGTTTTTGCAAAAAAAATATTTGATGAAGAACATATTCACTCAAACATTCAGAAAAACAAAAAATCAGGAGCATTTTGTTATTCTATACTTAATTATATTACTCCTTATGTACTGCTTAATCATGTTGGAAAAATAAATGATCTTTTTACTATGATGCATGAAATAGGACATGGAATACATTCATTATCTGCGAAAGAACAGACACAATTCACATTTCAATCATCACTTCCTTTAGCAGAAACAGCGTCGATATTTGGAGAAAACCTGCTTGCAAGAAGACTTCTTAAAGAAGCAGACAACAAAGAAAAAATATCAATTCTTACAAAAATGTTAGACGGGCAATATGCATCAATAGCAAGACAGGCATATTTTGTGATGTTTGAGATAAAAGCACATGATATGATAGCAAAAGGAGCAACAATTGATGAATTGAACAAAGAATATTTAAGGAATTTAAAAGAACAATTTGGAAAAATAAAAGTAGATGAAATATTCCAGCATGAATGGAAATATATTCCTCATATCTATCATTCACCATTTTACTGCTATGCATATTCATTCGGCAACCTTCTTGTTTTAGCTTTATACAGAATGTATGAAGAACAAGGAAAAAAATTTGTACCAAAATATTTGAAAATATTATCTTATGGAGGATCAGAATCTCCTCAAAAAATCCTTTCAGAGATAGGAATAGACATAACCAAAGAAAGCTTCTGGCAAAAAGGATTTGATATAATCAAAGAAGAGATTGCTGAACTTAAGAAGTATATTCTGTAGAATCTAAATCAATTTAAATAAGAGGGTTTTACTACTGTTCTATGGGTGCAGAAACAGACATATATAAAGTAAGTATAGACGATGCTATTAATTTTGATAAGCGAGAAAATGAAATATTCGCAACAGTTTTTAAAGAACTGAATAAAGAAAAAATAACAAAAGATTTTCAGAATTCTGATAATAAATACAGCAAAATTCTTGTTTATATATTAGATAACCATGAACCAAAAATAATTTACAAAAGTCAAGAAGATTCTGGAATTGTAGAAATAAGAAGAATTTGTGAATTAGTAGAAGAAAAAGAAATAAAAAATTATGTTTTTATTGTAGGTGTTTATGAAAGTGATTACAGAAAAAACAACATAAAATTAACAGAAGAACAAAAAATGATGAAAGAGGAATTAATTAAAAACAGTAATCAAAAAATTAAAAGCATAAGAGAAGAATTCTGGAAATTCATAAAAGAAAAGAAAAATCAAAAACCAAGAACATCATAAAATACATCAAATATTTCCTGTCCTGTGTTAGCTGAATAAAATTCCGCTCCAACAAGATCACAAGCTTGATGAATCCTTGCAATATGATCATTTAACATTCTTTCATAATTTTTTCTTAAATAAGGACTAATAAAAGTTCTCATACGAGCATTAGATTCAAGATCTTTCAACCTAAAATCACCCTCTAATTTTAAATCACGCTCAAGAGTATCCAAAACCTGAATCAAGATAAGATCATTATCCTTAAATCTCTGTAAAGTATTCTTGATTTCATCAATAGAATAAAGAAAATCGCTAATAATAACCATTAAACTTCTATGCTTAGAAGTCTTTTTTCTATACAAAGCAGAAGCTTTGTCAAGCTGCATATTTCCTACAGGTTTTTTTGTATTCAAAAAATTAAGAATATTCATAATCTGCCTTTTTCCTCTTCTTGGCTTGAAAAATTCAAGATTATCTGAAAAAGTAGAAAGAACAAATCTTTCATTATTTTTTAAGGCCATATAAGCAAAACCCATGCCAATCATACCAGCAAAATCAGATTTTTTTCTTTGACCTCTTCCAAAATTCATACTAGCACTATAATCCACAAGAACATGAACTGTAAGATTTCTTTCTTCTTCATAACGCTTAATAAAAAGCTTGTCAGTTCTTGCAAAAACTTTCCAGTCAATACTTCTAAAATCCTCACCAGGCATGTAAATCTGATGATCCCTGAAAATAAGACCTCTGCCAATCTCTTCTGATTTACGTTCACCAGAATAATTACTAGTCACTCTTTTATTTATTATAAGACTAAACCTATCAAGCTGATGAAGAAAATTAGTGTCCATCATTTTAATAAAGTCTTTATAACAGCATCCTCATCCATGCCCTGTCTTTCAGCTTCAAAGCTCAAAATAATTCTATGACGTAAAACAGGATAAACCATTGCATGAATATCTGTCTTGCTCACAAACTTTCTTCCTTCAATTAAAGCTCTGGCTTTAGAAGCAAGAGTTAATCCAATACTCGCTCTAGGTGAGGCACCATACTCAATCAAATCTTTCTTTTTTCTTGTTTTTGTAACAATATCAACAATATATTTCTTTAAATCATTAGCAATAGGAACCTGCCTTGCTAAATGCTGTAAATATTGAATACTATCTTTATTAAGAACTGATTTAAGCTTAGGAGCTTTTTTTGATTCAGCATACATATTAACAATCTCAAGCTCTTCTTCTTCAGCAGGATAATCAAGCTTAATCTTCAACAAAAACCTATCTGTCTGAGCTTCTGGCAAAGGATAAGTACCTTCCTGCTCAATTGGATTCTGAGTTGCAAGAACAAAAAAAGGCTCATCTAATTGAAATGTGGCAGTGCCGCTTGTAACTTGTTTCTCCTGCATTGCTTCAAGTAAAGCAGACTGTGTTTTAGGAGTTGCCCTGTTAATTTCATCTGCTAACACAACATTAGCAAAAACAGGACCTGGCTGGAATTTAAAAGACCTTTTTCCACTTGTTGATTCTTCAATTAAATAAGTTCCAGTTATATCAGAAGGCATAAGATCAGGAGTAAACTGAATCCTTGAGAACTTTAAATCTAAAAGATGAGATAATGTGTTAATAGCAAGAGTTTTAGCTAAACCAGGATAACCTTCTAACAAAGCATGAGAATTAGCAATCAAGGCAACAACAACTTCTTTCATGGGCTCTTTTTGTCCAATAACAACCTTTCCTAATTCATTAAAAATATAATCAAATGTCTTTTTTGCTTCATCAATTTTCATTTTTAAAACCTCCAATAAACCTGATTTGTTTTATTTTGTTTTTTATTTTTCTTTTTTTGTTTTAATTTTTTATTCTATTTTTATTTTGTTTGAGATATTCCATTAAAGTAAGTCTTAACGATTCTCCTATATTTTCCTGCAATAGCTTCTTCATAACTAGCATCTGTATTTGCTTCAATTTCTGTGGGAGGAACAATCTCATCAAAATATCTTTTTTTAGGATCACTAACTCTTGAAATATCAATATCATTCATTAAAGGATTAATCTCAAGTATTAACTCTTTATTTCCTAACTCAGCAACACTTTTATTTCCAAAAATATCAGCATCTTCATCCATTTCTTCAAAATCAAGCAAACTTTCATCAAAACCATATTGTCCAGCAGAATTACTGCCAAAATTCTGCAAATCAAGAATAGTCTGAGGAATATCAATAAATCTAACATTATAAGCAGAAACTGCAACTAAAGCAAAAGAAATTATTGCAAGAAAAACAATCTGCCTGGTGAGTTTTTTTAAATTAAGAAAATAAGATGTCTTGATCTTTTTCATCTTTTTAATAGTATCTTCATGCAGACTATCAACAATCTCATTATCTGCTGTGTTTCTTGTATCGCAAGAAGTTCTCAATTCTTCATTTAAATCAGGAACAATATTCTCAACAAACCTAAGATTAAGTCTCTTGACAATTCTTCTTGTATGCAAGAAAAGATAAGGAATTACAACAAGAAGAGTGTAAAGCCATGAAAGATTCAACAGATAAAAAACAAGCACAAGAACAGCAAAAAGAACAAGAGAATCAAAAATACTAGTAAAAAGACCAAAATAAACAAGAGTATCTTTCAACTCTCTCATAGCATTTTTTATTTTTTTCATGATTAAACTTATTAATTTACTTACTTTTTATGAACAATTTGATTCACAGGCATTTAATTCATCTTCACAGTCATCTAACTCATCCTGTTTTAAATCGAAATCAGCAATTTTCTCATTAAGATCAGACTGGCATATAGCAAGATTCTCTTCTAAATCCTCAATATCGTCTTCTTGTGATATAACCTGAGATTTATACTTATTAAGTTCTGATTCAGTTGAAGTAAGCTCAGTTTCAAGATTTTCTTTTTGAGATGCTAACTTTTGTTTTTCAGTTTCAATTGTTTTTTTCTCTGTCTGAATTTCAGTATATTGCTCACCAATTTGTTTTTCTCTTTGAGCTTTTAAAGTAAGCTCTTCACGATAATTAAATAAAGCTGTTAATGTTGCATTAAGATCATTAGAAGCTTTTTCTAACTCAATCTTCTTCGCTTTATACTCATAATTAATATCATCATAATTATACTGAAAGAAAATTGTAGCAAAAACTAAAGCAGCAGAACTAAGCAAAATTAAAAAAAGCAAAAGAACATTTGCATTTCTTGTAATAAAACTCATTTTATTTCAACAACTCCTTATCTTTTTTAAGATTTTTTTTTTTAAGTTTTTAATCATTTTTATTGTGTTTTTAACATTGATTTAGTATTATTTTAACATTACTCTTTACGTAATATTCTCCTTATAAATATTTCTAATAAATAAAGCAAAACAGCGACTCCTGCGAAAGGCCAAATTAAAGGCTCTCTTGTCATAATAATCCTTTTTGCTTTTGTTTTAGCATTACTAACAATTTCATTAATATCATTAATAGAATAAATCCTTCCTCCTGTACTGCTGACAATAAGACTTAATTGATCACTGATTCCTGTAGTTTCATATTCTAAAGGATAATTAACTGCAAAAGCAGCTCCTGCAGTTTCCTGAAAACCAATATTTTGAGCAATAATACTTCCTGAATAAATATCTTCAGAAGTTTTGAAAAAACTAACCCCTTCTGCTTTAGGAGGAGTATCAGATTTAACATTAATTTCAGTAGGTTCATTTAACCTTGTATCTTTTGCTTCAATAAAAGCCCTGCTTTTTCTTTCAGGATCACCAATAGCCCAATTCATCATTCTTGTTATTATTTTAGAATTTTGTTTGCTCAATAAAGGACCTGCCCATTTACTTCCATCATCAACAGCCAAAGAAACAACTCTGCCCAAGCCCAATCTCCAAATAGCAAGAACAGGATCTCCTGAAGAAGTTGTAGCAAGAAGACGAGCAGTTGTTTTAGGAGCAACACTATTGAATCCTGTTAAAAGAGCACTAGGATTTAATCCTTCTGTTATGAAATGATTACTATCTAAAATAGTAAAACCCATTTTTCCATTAGGATCTTCCTGATCATCAGGATCACCAAACAATAATCTTAATCTGCTTTCTTCATCTGCCTTAAAATAAATACCATTAGTAGTTTCAGCAAGTTTTCTCATTAAAGGCTCATTGGTTGAGGCACCAACTCCTACTGTATAAATTTTAATACCATTTTTAGCAGCATAACGAGCAGCTTCAACACTGGCAGACTCTGCCTGAGTTTTTCCATCACTAATTAAAATTATGTTTTTACTTCCAGACAATCCACCAATAACCTGAATAGCTTTCATAACACCTGCACTGATAAGAGTTCCACCACCATCTTTTAATCTTGAAATAGTATCATCAATATTTGGTTTTTCAAAAACATAACCAGGCTCTGAAATCATCTTAGCCTCACTATTAAATACAATAACTGCTAATCTTGTGTTTAAAGACAAATCTTTCAAAGCATTAATTGCCAATGCTTTCTCAACATCAACTGCCTTGCCTGAACCATAAGAACTTCCAGTACTTCCAGAAATATCAATAACCAAAGCAACATTAACATCACCTTCTTTTTTAGCAGGAGTTCCGACAAAAAAAGGAAGTAAAGTTTCAAATTCACTATTTCTATAATTTCCTTCTTCAAAACTATTCTCTCCTCCAACAACAACAAGACCATTTCCATCAGAAACAAATTTATTCAAGGAATCAGTAACTGAATTCATACGATCAGAAGAAATATCATTAACAACAACAGCATAATAATCATCAAAAGAAGAAGGTGCAGAATTTCTACT
>CAZNAM010000010.1:0-20810 GCA_964571335.1 uncultured Methanosarcinales archaeon
TTCCTGCCCAATTATCACTGCCTGTTTTTAAGTTGACCCAAGTTGCTATTGTTAATTTATTAGCATTATCAATTGTATTGATATCACCACAATCAATATAAGTTGAGCTATCAGGTTCAAATTCGTATCTTTCAAATGTGTGTGTTGCTCCGTGTATTGTTCCGTTGTTCCCATGTGTTGATGTGTCTGTTGCGTCGTTTACAAAATCCCATCTACCAACAAGATTACTAGATTGAGGTAATATTATTTCTTTGTCTGTTGGACTTAATTCAACTCCAACATCAATACTTACATTCTCACCACTACCATAATAAAAATCCTGAATATAAAAGTTATCAGAAGTGAAACCAATATGTATTATAGAATTTCTCTCCCACTTAATTTCAATTGTTTTAATTTCATTAGGATTAAAATAATCATACTTTGGTTGTTTAATTAGAGTTTGGTTTACTTCAACAAGTTCATATTCTCCCATAAAAATAGGCATTCCTTTTTCTTCTAAAATAGCAACATCATCAAGACTTAAAGCAGAAGATTGAAATAATAATTTTTTAGCATCACAAATAATATAATTTCCATCAACATGGCAGAATTCTTTTTCATTTTGAATAACACATCTTTTTAAGAATTGAGTTTCTTCTTTACAAGAATAATCAAAAGTTGAATTATCATTAATTACAGAATAAAATTCATTGATATTTTTTCTTGGATAACTTGTTTTGTTTACTAAAAATTCATCTACAATTTCTATTGGTGTTAGGTTTTCTTCAATAGGTAGTTCGATTGGTGTCTTATCTTTTTCAAGTGGTTCTGTGAAATTTGTTAAAATAACTGTTTCATTTATTTCTGTAATATTTTCTTCAATTTCTCCTGTTAGGTTTTCTTCAATTATAATGTTGATTGGTGTTTGGTTTTGTTCTATTGTTTCTGTAATGTTGGTTATGATTTCTGTTTCATTGATTTGCGTTATATTTTTTTCAATGGTTTCTGAAATATTTTCTATAACATCTGTTTCATTAATTTCAGGTAAATAAAATATTTCAGTTGAATTTTGAATTTCTGTTGAATTATCAAGACTTTCATTTAATTCAATTGTTTCATTATTTGAAATGATTGTGAAATTTTCATATTTATCATTTGAATCAAGAGCAACCATTCCTGTTATAGAGTTAGACATGTCTAAATCAGAACTAAACATATCAAAACAAACAAAAGTGGCTAGCAAGAAAACTACCGCTAGGAAAAACACAGCAAAATTCCTAGTTAGTTTCATCTCACTCATTTTTCAAAAAAGTCTGCCCTCCACCAGATCCAAACACCTTTTCCAGAACCTATGAATTTTCCTTTTATGACGCTGTCTCCTCTAAGAATATTCAATCTGTAGAAGACTTTTGTTCTGGTAATTGTTTCAGAAGTAATTTTTTCCTTTAGTTTTCCTTCTATTTCTTTAGTCTCTAAAGGCTCTGAAGAACTATTGATAACTTGTAAAATTTGATTTATTAACTTGTCTCTTTTAATCACTATCTTAAATAAGCTTAATTTATTTAAAAATGTTTCGATTAATATGTTAGTTCATGTATTTATTCAGTTATTTATTTAGATATTTGTTCAGGTATTTGTTCATATGTTGATGCATTAATCGATTAATAAAATGTGTATGAAAAATAATGCTTTGAAGTAATTCTTTGAAAATTATCTTGAAAAAACAAAAAGTTTATATAATCTTGAGTGATGAAAAGTGATGTTAAACAATTTAAGGTGATTTAAAATGACTTCAATGAGTATAAAAGTAAATAAATACACTGGCAAAGTTCTAGGAGTAATAAAAGAAAAATTTGGGTTGAAAGATAAAGCCGAAGCTCTGGATAAATTTGCCGACATATTTGGAGAAGAGTTTGTAGAAAAAGAAGTGCAGGATAAAGTAGTGTTGGAGGTCATAAAATCTTGTGATGCACACATAAAAAAATATGGACTTAAAAAAATGAGTCTTAAAGAGCTAGATGTTCTTTGTGGTTTAGAATGAGTTTTAACTTTGATTTATCAGATGAACTAAAATTATTAATTAAAAAACTCCAAGAAAAGGATAAAATTAGAATTATTATTCTCAATAAAAAAATAAAAGAAATAATCAATAGTAATGTAGATTCTATTGATAGATATAAAAATTTGAGATATGCTTTAAGTGAATATAAGCGAGTTCATATTGATAAAAGTTTTGTATTAATCTTTAAAATAGATAAAGAAAAAAACTATATCTTATTTGATAAATTAAAGCACCATAATGAAATTTATAGGGAATAAAACAAACAAAAAAAGAAAAAATAATCAATAAATTGTTTTATCCTTGTAAACACTATCAATCATTAAAGTAGGTTTAGGTGTTGGATTATAATACTTAGATGCTGGAATTGCAACTTCTAACACGATTTTATTACTTGGACGAGGATCAGAGTCATAAAAAGGTTCCTGAGTAACAATCACCCTGTCAAAAATACCAATATAATTATTATAAGTATATCTGAATTTACCAGTGCCACCCATAGCAGTATAAAACATACCATGACTTAAAGCAAAACCAGTATCATCATCAATAGTCCAAACTTCAAAAAAACATTTTTCATCAAAACTAGAAGGAATATCTTTAGTTGAAATATCAATCATGGCTTTAGGATAACCTTCACTACCAGTACTTCGGATATATGCAGTTCCTCGAGCACTATAATGAGGATAACCTCCTCTACCAACTCCTTCATATGATTCAAGTTGAGGAGAAATCATTTCCATATGACCTGTATTGATCCTTTCATAATTAACTCTTGGATCGTAATTGTGAATATTCCATATCCCTCTAGTTTCATATCTTTCTTTTGTAGTTAGTAAATCAGTAGCTAAAACAAAAGTAGTAAAAAAAACAATCAAAATGATTGGAATAATTAATTTAATTATTTTCATTATATCACCTTAAAGTTCTTATAAACTCTCCAAAATCAAGTTTTCTATTAAGATTTATTTCGCCAACTAAAACAACTTCTCCAGGACGAGGATCTGTTTCAGGAAAAGGTTCTTTTGTAATAGCTACAAAATCATAATAATAAAAAGGTTTTTGCATCTTAATATAATCTGAAATAGTTCCTCCAATACCTGCATAAATTAAACCTAAACTTTGAGAATAACCTGTATCTGCATCAAACAACCAAATTTCATATTTTTCATTCATTCCAAGAGGTTGAAGATCTCTGGCTTGAATATATAATTCACCAATAGGTGTGGTTTCACTACCGCCAGAACCAAAATTGCCATATTGAGAGAGAATTCTTGCAGTGCCTCTAGGAAGTACAACAACATTATTTCTTGATTGAATTCCCATATCCCAAGGTTCCATAGTAACAAAAGAATCCATTCTATCATAACCCATCACACCAGGATCAGTATAACTGACCATTTTACTTGGATTTCTACCCATTGAAGTAAATGAATTTGTATCAAGATTAGCAGATGGACTTTCATAACCTTTTGAACCACCTGAAACCCTAACAGTTGAAGTATCAGTTCCTTTAGAACCAAAACCTCCTAAAGGCTTTTGCCATTCATCACCAAAATAATATTCTTGAGAAGCAGGAGAATAATATTCTCTTCTATAATAAGCACTTTCACCACCATAATAAGGAGGATAAATAAAATAAGAGTAAGCAGTAGCAACAATAGTTAAACAAATAAGGATTGTAAAAAAAATTACACTAAATTTGACTATTTTCATAACAACACCTCTCTTTTAAAGAGAATAATAACAGCAACCTATTTAAATGTTTTTGAAAATTTTAAAAAAATTTACTTATACAAATAATTAACAAATTAAACTGCCTTTTATAAACTTCATTTTCTTTACTTTTTGTGCTTTAAAATCACTTCATTAAGCCATCTTAATCTTTTTTTTCTTCTAATCAAATAGAAAATAAGTCCAAAAATAGAAATCAGGGCAATAATTAAAAAAATATAAAATAAAATATCAGGAGAATTAACTGCTGTTTTTGTTGTTTCTCTTAAAACATCAGGAGTTTGTGAAAAAGTTTTGACAGCAGTTTCTTCTATAGTGTTTGCTAATTGAGGCATTATTTCTGCTTTTTGAATAGGAGCTCTTAATAAAGAATCATCTTTTATGAAATTATCAGAGCCAGTAAGTAATCTTTTAGATAAAGCATAAACTCCTCCTGCAATACTTACAGCAAAAGTTCCTAACAAAATCCAAATCTTTTTTTCTTCAGGATGAAGAATAGCTTTTCCTTCTTTTGTCAATTCAACATATTTCCATTTTCTTCCATCGTCGATAACATTTACAAGACCTGTTTTTTTCAGATCATCAATGTGCTGTTTTATTGTAGTGACAGCAAAACCAAATAAATCAGCAAGTTCTGATTGAGTATATCTTCTTTTATCAAGATGTTTGAGAATCGCAATCCTTGTAGTATTAGCTAATGCTTTGAATGTTTCCTGTGATAATTTTATCTCCATAATTATATTTTTTGTGTTTATAATATATAAATTGATTGAAATGTTTAGGTGAAAAACTAATTAAAAAATAAAGTTTTAAAATTATTAACTATTGAGTGGTACAATAACCGAAACATTTTATATTCTTTATTCGATTGATTATAATACAATAGCAGATAAAGAGTTACTTAAAAAATTTGGAATTCAAGTTAAACCTGAATCTGAACAATATCTAGATAAAATAACTAATAAACAAGCAGTACAATCATCAATAGATTCTTCATTTAAAGGAGAAGTAAAAAATACCATTTTGCTTTGTGCAGGTTTTTATTCTTTTGTAGATGGTATTGCAGATTGTGGTGCAGAAATTTTAAGAAAAGTTTATGATGTAGCATCAACAAGAGATTTTAGTTTATATTCGGTAATAGAATTATTTGCAGGAATAGGACTTCTTGTTTATTCAACAAAATCAAGAGCTAAGAAAGAGGCAAGATTAGAAAATTTAGCAACTAAATTAAATAAACATTATGTTAAGGATTAATAATTAAATTTTATTCTTTTTTATTTAAATTCTAATTTTTTATTGAATTAAGAGAAAACTATAAAAACAAATGAGCAATTTTCTGCTTTTATGGCAAATAATTCAGTTAAACGAGCAAGAAGAAACTTAAAAAATCAAAGACCTAAAACAATTAGACCAAAGACCTTTAAAACAGAAGAATCTGCAAAAAAATATGCTGAAGAAAAGAAACTAAAAAAATATGAGCTTAAGGATTTAAAAACTAAAGATAGTAAAAAAAAGAAAATAAAAATAATAAATGTTATGAATCAATAACAATATTTCTAGAATTTTTTTAAAACGAAACATTTATAAATCACTTATAAACTATTCTTGAAATCAGATAATAAAGTAGGTATAAGGCTCATGTGGGGAGACAAAATAAAAAAAAACATTCTGAGATTAAGGATTTTACATATAATAACTACAAATAACCTGACCTTTTGCTTAACAAATTACTGATATTGTTCAAAAAATTAAATTTCATGGACCGGTAGCTCAGCCTGGTAGAGCACTCGGCTTTTATTTTTAAACTGGGTGCGTAAGCATAAAGTTTAAGAAGTAACCGAGTGGTCGAGGGTTCGAATCCCTTCCGGTCCGTCAATATGTAGGAAAAACTTAAAATGGCAAAAAAATTTGATGTTATAAAACATACACTTGTTCCAAAACATTCTAAAGCAACTGAAAAAGATAAAAAAGAATTGTTTGAAAAACACGGCTTTTCTCTTGATAATTTACCAAAAATATACAGAGCTGATCCTGCAATAGAAGATTTAGACGTACAAGAAGATGATGTTATAAAAATCGTAAGAAAAAGTTTAACTGCAGGCACAACAACATTTTATAGGAGGGTTGTGAATGGCTAATTATAGTAAACTATTAATGAAAAAATTTTTTGAAGAAAATGGTTTTGTAAAATCAACAATAGATTCCTTTAACTATTTCATATCAACGGAATTACAGAAAATATTAGATGAAAACAGAGAAATAGAACCAACAATAATTCCGCCAAATGTAGAAAGTTTCAAGATAAGATTAGATAAAATATGGATAGAAAAACCAGAAATAACAGAAGCTGATGGAAGCAAGAGACCAATATATCCTTCTGAAGCAAGACTAAGAAAATTAAGTTATTCAGCTCCAATATTCATAGAAGTAAGTGCACATATAAATAATGTGCAAAGAGAAACATTCACAACACAAGTAGGAAGTCTTCCTATAATGTTACATAGTAAATATTGTTATTTAAATAAATTAAGTGAAGAAGAACTAATAGAAAAAGGAGAAGATCCAGATGATTCTGGAGGATATTTCTTAATAAATGGAACAGAAAGAGTATTAGTTCATATAGAAGATTTAGGAGCAAACAGATTTTTAGTTAGTCCAGGAACAGCTCCAATAAAATATGTTGGTAAATTATTTAGTGAATATGGGCCTTATAAAATACCTCATACTGTTGAACAGTTAAAAGACAGTATCTTTTACATGACATTCACAAGAGCAAAAAGAGTTCCTGTAGTACTTGTATTAAAAGCATTAGGCATGATGAGTGATGAGAAGATAATGACAACCATATTCAAAGATAAACAAGATGATTTAGTTTTAATAAACTTATTTTCATTTTCAGATGTTAAAACACAAGAGGAAGCAGTCGATAAGCTAGGAAAATTGATGGGAATAACACAACCAAAAGAATCAAGAGTTGAAAGAACAGCAGAAATACTAGATAAATACCTTCTTCCACATATAGGAGTAACTGACGAAAGCAGAAACTTAAAAGCAATAAATATCTGTAAATATCTTAAGAAATATATAATGGTTGTAAGAAAAGAAAAAACAACAGACGATAAAGATCATTATATGAATAAAAGAATAAAATTATCAGGAGAATTACTCGCTGATCTTTTTAGAACAAACCTAAAAATATTGATAGGAGATATGCTTTATAATTTTCAAAGAATTGTAAAAAGAGGAAAATTTCCAAGTGTTAAAGCAATCATAAGAGACAAATTGTTAACAAATAGAATATATGGGGCGATGGCAACAGGAAACTGGGTCGGCGGAAGAAAAGGAGTCAGTCAAAGAATACAGAGATTAAATTTCCTGAATACAATGGCGCATTTACAAAGAGTTGTAAGTCCTTTATCTTCTTCACAAGAAAATTTTGAAGCAAGAGAACTACATGCAACACATTTAGGAAGACTTTGTCCTGCAGAAACACCTGAAGGAACAAACATAGGTTTAAGAAAAAATTTAGCATTATTAGCAATGATATCAGGAGAAAGTGATGAGAAAGAAGTATTACAAATAATTAAATCAATTGGACTGAAGGAGGTCCAAAAATGAGTGAAGTATTCTTAAACGGAAAATTCGCAGGAGAAGTAGAAGATGCAAAACAATTTTTAGATTCTTTTAAAATACAAAGAAGAGAAACAAAAATACATTATACAGTAAATATTTCTTATGATAATGAAATAGATCAAATACTGATTGAAACAACAAGAGGAAGAACACAAAGACCTTTAATACTTGTGAAAGATGGTGTTCCTGTATTAACTGAAAAACAAATCAAACAATTACAAAAAAATGAAATTTCCTGGAGTGATTTAATTAATCAAGGAATAATAGAATTTATTGACGCTGCAGAAGAAGAGAACTTACTTGTTGCATTTAGAGAAAATGAATTAACTCCAAATCATACACATTTAGAATTATCGCCAATAGTTATGTTAGGATTAACTGCAAGTCTAATTCCATTTGGAGATTTAATACAAGGAGCAAGATTAATTATTGGAAGCAGAAATTTAAAACAAAGTACAGGATTATACGCCGCAAACTACTTGTTAAGAATGGACATGGACGTAAATTTACTACACTATCCTCAAATGCCAATTGTAAAAACTGTAATGCATGATTTATCAAAATATGATAAACATCCAAGTGGACAAAACGTTGTTGTCGCAGTTATGTGCTACAAAGGATATAATATGGAAGATGCAGTGATATTAAATAAAGGAAGTATTGAAAGAGGATTTGGAAGATGTACCTATTATCGACCAGCAATTACAGAAGAATTAAGATATTCTGGCGGATTAATGGATCAAGTAACTGTGCCTGATAAAGATGTAAAAGGATATAAAAGTGAACATGATTATAGACTTTTAGAAGATGATGGTATAGTATATCCAGAGGCAAGCGTTGAAGAAGAAGATGTGATCATTGGAAAAGTAAGCCCTCCAAGATTTTTAAGTTCACTAGATGAATACAGTCTTGCAACAAATATACGAAGAGAAAGCAGTATTGCATTAAGACATGGAGAACAAGGAATAATTGATTTTGTTGCAGTAACAGAAAATGAAGAAGGAAATAAATTAGTTCAAGTAAGAGTAAGAGATCCAAGAATTCCAGAAATAGGAGATAAATTTGTAAGCAGACATGGACAAAAAGGAGTTATAGGATTAATAATACCTTCAAGCGATATGCCATATACTGCAAATGGAATAGTTCCAGATATAGTATTTACTCCTCATGGTATACCAAGTAGAATGACAGTATCACACTTATTAGAATTGTTAGCAGGAAAAACAGGATCTTTATCAGGAAGATTTGTAGACGGTACAACTTTTGATGGAGAAAAAGAAGAAGATTTGAGAAAAGAACTTTTAAGTCATGGATTTAGAGAAGATGGAACAGAAGTAATGTATAATGGAATAACAGGAGAAAAATTCATTGCAAGAATTTATGTTGGAAATATGTACTATTTAAGATTAAAACACATGGTTGCAAATAAAATACAGAGCAGAGCAAGAGGTCCAATACAATTACTAACAAGACAGCCAACTGAAGGAAGAGCAAAAGAAGGCGGATTAAGATTAGGGGAGATGGAGAAAGATACTTTTGTCGCTCATGGAGCAAGTCTTTTGCTTAAAGAAAGATTTGATTCAGATAGAACAATTGTTTCTGTTTGTGAAAACTGCGGAACAATAGCTACTTGTGATTATGCAAAAGAAAATAAAAGTTGTCCTGTATGCGGAGACAATGTAGAAGTTACTGATGTAGAAATTAGTTATGCATTTAAACTAATTTTAGATGAATTGAAATCATTAGGAATAAATCCTTCATTAAAATTGAAAACAAAATATTAAATTTAATTCAGGTATAAAATGGCAGAAAAAGAAAAATCAAAAAAAGAAAAACTTGCAGAAAATGAAGAATCAACAGAAGAATTAGAAAAGACAGGAACAGAAGAAATAGAAAATACAAAAATAACAAAAATAGAAAAAGAAAAATTTTCAAGAGAAAATGTTGAAAACATGCAACATCCAATATATAAGCAAGTTGATAATATAACCTTTGGAATCTTAAGTCCTAAAATAATTAAAAAAATGGCAGCTGCCAAAATTGTAACACCAGAACTTTATGATAAAGAAGGATATCCTGTTGACGGCGGATTAATGGATGTAAGATTAGGAGTTATTGATCCTGGATTAAAATGTAAAACCTGCGGCGGAAAATTAAAAGAATGTGTCGGTCATTTTGGATATATAGAAATAGCAAGACCAGTTATTCATGTAAAATTCATAAAAATCATACAATTATTATTAAGATGTTCCTGCAGAGACTGCGGAAAAATATTAATACCTCCAGAAAAAGTCTCAAAATATCAGACAACATTTGATAAAATAGAAAAAGAGTATGGAATAGAAAAAAGATGGATAGCAGTAAAAAATACTATAGACAGTCTAAAAACAACAACAAAATGTCCTCATTGTAAAGCAAAACAACTAAAAGTTACAATAGATAAACCAACAACATTTATTGAAGGAGACAAAAGAATAACTCCAGTAGAGATAAGAGCAAGATTAGAAAAAATATCTGATGATGATTGTGAAATCTTTGGTTTAAACCCAAAAGTAGCAAGACCAGAATGGTCAATATTAACAATTCTTCCAATACCTCCTGTAACAGTAAGACCATCAATAACATTAGAATCAGGAGAAAGAAGTGAAGATGATTTAACACATAAATTAGGAGATATAGTAAGAATTAACCAAAGATTATTTGAAAACATAAATGCAGGAGCACCAGAAATAATTGTAGAAGATTTATGGGATTTACTTCAATATCATGTAACAACATATTTTGATAATTCAATATCACAATTACCTCCTGCAAGACATAGAAGCGGACAACCATTAAAAACAATAACAGAAAGAATAAAAAGCAAAGAAGGAAGAATAAGACAAAATTTAGCAGGTAAAAGAACAAACTTCTGTGCAAGAACAGTAATTTCTCCAGATCCAATGCTTGGAATAAATGAAATAGGAATACCTTTGATAATTGCAAAAAAACTTACTGTTCCAGAAACAATAAATACTTGGAATTTAGAATATTTAAGAAAATTTGTTGATAATGGTCCTGCAAAATATCCTGGAGCAAACTATGTAATAAGACCAGATGGAAAAAAGAAAAAAATAACTGAAGAAACAAAAGAAGCTTTACTAGAAGAAATACAACCAGGATATATTGTTGAAAGACATTTATTAAATGGTGATGTTGCATTATTTAATAGACAGCCAAGTTTGCATAGAATGAGTATGATGTGCCATAGAGCAAGAATTCTTCCATATAAAACATTAAGAATGAATCCTGCAGTATGCAACCCTTACAATGCAGACTTTGACGGAGATGAGATGAACTTACATATTCCTCAAACAGAAGAAGCAAGAGCAGAAGCAGAAACATTAATGGAAGTACAAACGCAAATTATCAGTCCAAGATATGGATTAAGTGTAATTGGATGTATACAAGATGCAATATCTGGAAACTATCTTTTAACAAAAAGAGGAAAACTTAACAGAGAAGATGCAATGCAATTATTATGTAATATTGGTTTAACTGACTTTTCAAACTTACCAAACAAAAAAGAAATAAATGGAAAAGAAATATTCAGCTGTTTACTGCCAGATGACTGTGATTATATAGGAAAGACAAAACAAGGTGAAGAAATAATTATAGAAAAAGGAAAAATAATCAAAGGAGTTATTGACAGTAAATCTATAGGTGGAGAAGGAGAAGGTCTTTTATTAAGAACATTACACAAAAACTATGGACCTGCAAAAACAGTTGAAATACTTCATCAAATAGAAAAATTAGGTGTTGAATATTTAATGATAAATGGATTTACATCAGGATTAGGAGATGAAGATTTACCTAAAGAAATAATAGAGAAAAATAAAAATTTGATAATAGAAGCAGAAGAAGATGTAAAAAAATTAATCAAACAATATGAAGAAAGAACTTTAGAAGTTTTGCCTGGAAGAAGTATGAAAGAAACATTGGAATTAAGAATATTAGAGAGACTAAACAAAGCAAGAAATTCAATAGGACAAGTTGTAAAAGAACAAGTTGATGATAAAGATAATTTAACAGTAGCAATGATACTTTCTGGAGCAAGAGGAAATATATTGAATATAGTGCAGATGGCTGCATGTGTAGGTCAGCAAGCACTTAGAGGAAAAAGAATTGATAAAGGATATAAAAACAGAACTTTAAGCTGTTTTAGAAAAGGAGACTTAGGAACAGACGCACATGGATTTGTAAATGTAGGATTTAAACAAGGATTAAAACCACATGAACTTTTCTTTGTAGCAATAACAGGAAGAGACGGATTAATGGATACAGCTTTAAGAACTCCAAAATCAGGCTATTTATATAGAAGATTAGCAAATACATTGCAGGATTTAAGAGTTGAATATGATGGAACAGTAAGAGATGCAAATGGAAGAATAATACAATTCAGTTATGGAGAAGATAGTATAGATGTATCAAGATCAGAAAATGGAATAATAGATGTAGAGAGGATAAATAAAATTTTATAAAGGTGTAAAAATGGTCCATAAAGAACTTCAAGAATATATTGGAAAATTACCTGAGTTATTACTTCAACAAATAGAAGAAAAATGTTCTGCTTCAAAAATAAAAAAAGTAGCAAAAAAAGTATTAGAAGAATATGAAGCAGCAAAAATTGATCCGGGAGAGAGTGTGGGATTAGTAGCAGCACAGAGTATTGGAGAACCAGGAACACAAATGACCTTGAATACATTCCACTTTGCAGGAGTTGCTGAGATGAATGTTACAATGGGACTTCCAAGAATAATAGAAATTTTAGACGGAAGAAAAACAATTAAAACACCAATGATGGAAGTTTATCTAAAATCACCTTACAATAAAGGAAAAGATATAAGAGAAATAGCAACAAAACTAAAAGAAACAACTGCAGGAGAAATAGTTGATGAAATACAAATAAATATTGCAGAAATGAAAATAGAATGTAATTTTGATGAAAGAAAATTAGACGTTAGTGGAATAACATTAGCAAAAGCAGGAGAAGTAATTTCAAAAGCAGTTTCTAAAGAAGCAAAAGTAAAAATTGATAATAATTCTCTAATTTTAAAATTAAAAGATGAAGGTTCAATAAATGAACTTTATAAATTAAAAGAAAGAATAAAAGAAATTCCTATTGCAGGAATAAAAGGTATAACTCAAGTACTGCCTGTAAAAAGAAGAGATGAATTTGTAATAATAACTGCAGGAACCAACCTTAAGAAAATACTTGAACTGGATTTTGTAGATGAAACTAGAACAATCAGCAATGACATATATGAAATAACAGCAGTTTTAGGAATAGAAGCAGCAAGACAATCAATAATAGATGAAGTGTATAAAGTTATAGAAGCACAAGGATTAAACATAGATATAAGGCACATCATGCTTGTATCTGACACTATGTGTGTATCGGGAGAAATAAAAGGAATAACAAGATATGGAGTAATAAGTGGAAAAGCAAGTGTACTTGCAAGAGCAAGTTTTGAAACGCCAATAAGACATATAGTTAATGCAGCATTAACAGGAGAAACAGACCAATTAAATAGTGTTGTAGAAAATGTAATGTTAAATCAACCAGTGCCTGTTGGAACAGGATTGCCGGGATTAAAAGTTAAAATTTCAAAATAAATATATATGAAATGGTGAAATAAAATGGTTGCAAAAACAGAAGACTTAGCAAATGAATTAAGAAAAAAAATTGCAGTTAACAAAATAATATTAGGTGCAAAAGAAACAAAGAAAAATCTTTTGTCAGGAAAAATAAAGAAAGTAATATTAGCAAGTAATTGTACTGATGAAACAAGAGAAGATTTTGAAAAAACATGTAAGTTAACTAATACAGAATTACAAGAAACAGAAAATACAAATGAAGAATTAGGAATCATTTGCAAAAAACAATATTCGGTTTCTGTATTAGGAGTTCTCAAATGAAGAAAGTGTTTGACATGAAAGCCCTTCAATTAATGGCTCTTTTTGAAAAAACAACAAAAACTCAACCTAAAGACTGCATAATTCAAGATAATCAAATAATTTTCATAGTAAATATCGCTCAAGTAGGAACTGCGGTTGGTCCTAAAGGAATTAATGTAAAAAAGTTAGAACAAATCTTTAAAAAGAAAATAAAAATCGCAGGATTTAGTGAAAATTTGCAGGAATTCATAAAAAGTCTTGTAGCACCACTTCAATTAAAAGAAATTGAAGAAATTGACGATATAGTGGAGCTTACAGCAAAAGATTTAAAAACAAGAGGCTTGCTCATAGGGAGAAATGCCTCGATTTTAAGGTCTTTTGAAGGGGTTATTAAGAGGTTTTTCAATATAAAGGAGTTAAAAGTTAAATAAAAATGGCAAATAAATCAAGAGGATTAAATACAGCAAAATCATTACAAAAAAGGAGACATAATAGTCTTTTACTTAATGATAAATACGTTAGAAGAATATATAATCTTAAAAAGAAATCAGACCCTTTAGTTGGTTCTAGTCAAGCAAAAGGAATTGTTCTTGAAAAAAAACAATTAGAAGCAAAACAGCCAAATTCTGCAATGAGAAAATGTGTCAGAGTGCAACTTGTTAAAAATGGAAAACAAGTAGTTGCATTCATGCCAGGAGATGGAGCACAAAAACTAATAGATGAACATGATGAAGTAATGATAGAATGTATTGGCGGAGCAAAAGGAAAATCAAAAGGAGATATTCCGGGTGTAAGATGGCAGGTTATTAAAGTAAATGATCAAAGTTTAAATGCATTATTAAGAGGAAAGATTGAAAAAGCAAGAAAATGAAAATATTAGCTTTTAATAAATGGGATGTTGATGAAATAAAAGTTGAAGATATTGGTTTACAAAAGTATATGAACCTTTCTCCACGAATAGTTCCTAAAACAGGTGCAAGATATGCAGGAAAAAGATTTCATAAAAGTAAAACATTCATAGTTGAAAGATTAATTAACAGATTAATGGTGCCGGGACATAAAGGAAAGAAACATAGTAAAAGTTCAGGACACTGCTGTGGAACAGCATCACAAACATATGGCTATGTTGAAGAAGCATTGAAAATCATAGAGAAAAAAACAAATAAAAATCCTGTAGAAATTTTTGTTAAAGCATTAGAAAATGCATCGCCAAGAGAAGAAATAGTAACAATCGAATATGGTGGTGCAAGATATCCAAAAGCAGTTGATTGTGCACCACAAAGAAGAATAGATATGGCTCTTAAATTCTTTTCTCAGGGAACATATGATAAATGTTTCAATAAAAAAATAAGTTTTCCAGAAGCTTTAGCAGATGAAATACTAGCTGCTTTTAAACTTGATCAAAATAAAAGTGCGGCAATCAAGAAAAAATTAGAATTAGAAAGACAAGCTGATGCAAGCAGATAATTTTAATTCTGAGCAAAAAATGGAAAAAAAGAAAAAAAAGAGTGAAGAAAATATACAAGAACTTCTTGATGAAATAGAAAAAAAAGATAACAAAAAGGAATTAGACAAACTAAAGAAAGAAGCAGAAGATGATGATGAAGAGTGATTACCACAATAATTAATTACTGATTATGATTCTGGTTTAATATCTGAACAATTTTTTTCACTGTTTTTTAGAAAAGTTTATAAACTATAGAATTTCTATAGTGTTAAATGTTGACAACAATACAATTGAATGAAACAGTTAAAATGCAGCTTAATCGAATGAAAAATACCAACAAACAAACTTATGAAGATGTGATTGTGGAAATGATAAATAAACTTGAAAAACAAAAAAGAAAAAAAATTAATCTTTTGAAAGAAGGTTATCGCGAAATGCAAAAAGAAATTATTTTAGTTAATAAAGAATGGTCTTCTGTAGATGCTGATTGGGATTAAAAATGAATTTAAAAAGAGGAGAAATAGTATTTGTAAATTTAGATTCTGTTAAGGGTTCTGAACAAGGTAAAAAAAGACCTGCTTTAATAATACAAAATAATATAGGAAATAAATATAGTCCTGTAACAATAATTGCACCTATAACATCAAAAAAATTTACAAGAGAGTTTCCTACTAATGTTGAAATATCTTCAAATGATTCTGGTTTAGAAAAAGATTCGACTATTTTGTTAAATCAAATAAGAACAATCGATAAGTCAAGAATAATAAAGAAAATTCGTTTAATAGATGAGAATATAATGAATGAAGTGAATTTGGCAATAAAAGTGAGTTTAGATTTAAATTAACTTTTTTTTAAAAAATAATCTTGCCTTCTAATTCATACATTAAATGCCACCATGAAATACTCTGCCATTTATATGATTCAACAGCCATCTTCTTGTCTTTATCAAACAGAAAACTATCGCAATTATTATCTTTTTTATCTTTGATTATAATTAAAGCATAATTTTTGTTTTTAGTATTTATTTGTGTGGCCAGTGTAGAATATGAAAGAGTTTTTGTTTTTTTATATTTGCTGTATTTATTTGTTATATTTTTATAATGACCTTCAAAATCATTTTTTCCATAAGATAAATTAAGCTTGTAAAAATCAGGAATCAAAGAATCATAATCAAAAATAGATTTTTTTTTAGACCAGGATTTGTTTTTTTTTCCATCAGAAAAATCATCAACTATATTTTTTAGCATATCAACAATATTTTTTTTCTTAGTTTCTCTATTTTTTTTATTTTCTATTTTTTTAGAATCAATATTTATTTCTTTTTTTTTAATATTCTCTATATTGTTCTGTTTTAATATCTGAACAACAAGCTCACTTAGTTTTTTATTCATAATATATTCTGAGTAAGCAGCTAATATAAAAACTTTTTCAGAGCATCAACAAGTAAAAACTACACTAAACCTGGAGCATAGTCCTTGAGAAGTGGTTGTAAAAGATTAATAAAAGAATAAACAAATTGAATTTATATGAAATTTAAAGTAGATAAAAGAAAGAATCCTAATGAACCAAAGCATATTACAGATGATATAACACTTGCAAGAAAATTTGCAGATAAGTTAAAAGAAGAACTAAACGAATTTCTGAAGTCAGCAGTGTTATTTGGAAGCACAGCAAGAGTTGAGCATCCTGTATATGAGCCAGATATAGATGTTCTTTTAATAATAGATGATTTAACCACAATATTAAGCCCTGAAGTTATACAAGGATATAGGGTGATAGTTGAAAATACAGCAGCACAGATAAGCAAGAGACTTCATATAACCACATTAAAACTGACTTCTTTTTGGGATTATGTTAGGAATGGAGATCCTATTGTTATAAATATGCTGAGAGATGGCATGCCTCTTTATGATGTAGGTATATTTGAACCTGCACAACACTTATTATTTAAAGGAAAAATAAAGCCAACAAGAGAAAGTATCTGGTCTTATTTTACAAGAGCACCTGCATCAATGCTAAATGCAGATTGGTGTATAGTGCAGGCAACATTGAACTTGTATTGGGCAGTCATAGATGCAGCAAATTCTGTATTGATGAAAATGGGAGAGATGCCTCCAATACCTAAACAAACTGCAGGAATGCTTGAAAAAAAATTAGTCTCAAAAGGATTATTGAATAAACAGCACGTCAAGACAATGGATTTTTTTTACAAGATAGCAAAACAAATAATGCATAAGGAGATAAATAAAGTAAGTGGAACAGATTATGATAAATTTAAGAAAAGAGCAAAGGATTTCATAGATGCAACAAGAAAGATAGTAGAGATGAGATGAAAGAGTTAATTTTTTAATATAATCTATTTTTTTATATTTTTATGAAGGATTTTGAAGTTATTAATTTTGAGAACATGAAGAAAAATGCTCTTACAAAAATAGACAAGAGCAAAAAAGGAGACATAGATGAGAGAATAAAAAAAGTTCTTGACAGGATAAATAAGACAGATAACTATTTTACAACAAGCTCTTGCTCTGGAAGAATTGTTCTCCTGAAAAAAGGAGAAAGAAAAAACGAATGTGAGTGGCTTTATGTAACTCACGACCTCGCTGATAAAAAGAAAATATGGAAAGCACTTCAGAAAGCAAAAGGAAATGTCTTTCTTAAGATGGAAAGCCTGATATTGCATATATCTTGCAGAAAATTATCAGATGCAGAAAAATTACTTTTATTGATTAGAAAGAAATTCAAACGAGCAGGAATAATAAGCATGAAAAAACTTTCAATAGAACTTATGGGTTCTGATTTACTTAATTTACCTGTTGTTGAAGATAAATTGCTTATTGATCAAAATTATTCTGAAATTCTTATTGACGAGGCAAATAAGAAGATGATATCAAACTGGAAAAAAATAGAAGAATTATATGAACTTCTTGAAAATTGTTGATTTTGTTACTCTTGAATGAAAAAGTTTAAATAGGGGTTGTTTTTAATACTTAAAAATGAGTGAAGAATTATTTGAACACGATTCAGTGTATACTGATTTTTTTAATAAAAATAGTTTAACAGGTAATTTAAATTTAGCATTTAGAATTGATTCAGAACATGATAAAAAATTAAAAGAATCAAAATATTTGCAATTTAAAGATAATGTATTTTACAAAATAATTCTTTTTGATTTAGATAAATATAATTTATTGAATAGATGTTATTTGAGAACTGAAAATATAAATGCTGAAGTTGAATTAAACACTTTATTTTTTAAATTTGAACAACTAGAAAAATTATTTGTTTCTTCAATAAATTGCTCTAAATTAGATAATTTATTTACTGGATTTGAAAAATCACCTGAAGATATAATTTTTATTAAAACTCCTTTTTCAACTGAATTATATGGCGGATTGATGAAACAACTAACGGAAAAATATTATGCAACATATTTTTTACAACAATTATCAAAAAAAATTAAATTAAGAGAAACACCAACTTTTAAACCAAATCCAACTAAAAAAAAATATGAATTTAAATATGATGCTACTTCTGAATTGATGCTTCGAATCATTAAACCGATGGCTTCTTGTGTTAAAGAAGGAAATATAAAGGGATTTAATCATCTTGGAATAAATTTCAAAAAAGATGTGTTTCATTACAATCAAAAAAAAATATCAAATTTAATTAAAAGTATACGAACTGGAAAGAAAAAACCTTTGTTGAGAATTTATTTAAAATCATTGATTCCTGATTTAAAAAGTGATTATGATAAAATTATTGATATCTTAAAATTAGAAGATATCCGAGATTATCTAAATTTTGATTTCTTGCATTTATTTAGAATATCAAATTTGAATGAATCATCTTTGAGAGAAATTATTTCCTGCAGAACTCATTATTTACTTGAATCAAAAAAACAATCTTTTGAAGCAGACAAAAAAGAATTTTTTGATTTTTTTGAAAATTCTGTTTATGTTAAAGATGTTCAGGAACTCTATAGTTCGATAATGATACCTAAATCTTTTAATGAGAAAGAAGAACTTTTAAACTTTGCAATAGACAAAATTGTTCAAGTTCATTTTCAAAACTTTCAAAAAGCAACACAACTCAAGAAAAAATTTGATGAAGAATTATTATGGGTAAATGAAATATTAGATTGGCATAAAGCAATAATGTAATTATCTTTATCTTTTTTACATTTTCACTGTTTTTTTCTTAACGATTTTTTTTTTTTAGTTACAGAAATCAAGTGATTTTTATCAACAAGAATCTCTCCAATTATCGCAAAAGGAATGGCAATAAGAACAATAATTCCAATAGTATTCCATGTTATAGTTACACCTGTTGTTGCTTTAACAGCAATTAAATCTTCAATAATACCCATAACCACACCAAAAACAAAGAATTCTAAAAAAATTTCTACTTTTCTTGATACCATTAAGATAGAATTTATTTAATCATATAAAAAGAAGTCTTGTCTCTGGTGTGAGACAAAAAAGAAAAATCAAAATCCTGTTATTACATCAGGATATCATAACTGCCAAATATTTTTTCTAAACTCTTAAATAATCCGTCGCTGAATTCAACTTTAATAGGGATTTCGACATTTGCAAGAGCTTCTTCATATTCTTCTTCTTTGCATTTTTTCATAGGTCCAAGCAAGCCACCATCTCTGATATCTGCAACTTTCATTTCCTTATTTTCAGCTTTTATATCCATAATGATAAATGCTTTAGTTCCAAGCAATGTTATTTCAGCAGTTTTTTCTCCATGTTTAACTCTTAATTTAGTTCTTTCAAGCTCTTTTGATCTTTTTCTTTGCAAAAATTCAATCAAGAATCTTAATAATTCATTAGCTTCTTTTCTTATCTGCTGAATTTCTGTCTTGCTTAACTCACATTTTTCAAAACATTTCTTAGCTTTTAAAATATTGTTAAGTATCCTATTATACTTAGCTGGAATTTTTCCTGTTTCAACTAATTTTTCATCAAAAATTTCAGCAAGTTTTGTTTCAGGAACTCTGTCAATACCTTCATAATTCAAAACATCTCTTATTGCAGTAAGGATATGTTCATATATTGACTGCATTTTTTCATTATCTTTCTTTCTTTCAATCTGAGAGAAAAGCTGTTTTAATCTTTTCATATATTTCTCACTTGCGTCATACAATTCATCAATTTCCTTGCCAGTAATTTCTTTAATAGTTCCATGCTCAACACCTTTTCTATATTGCAGAATTTTATCAACAACAGCAATGTCTTCTTTAGTTAACATCTTTTCTTTATCAACAAATATTTCTTTTAATAAATTAGGTAATTCTTTAGGGGTTGGAGGAGGAACTCCATACAGCATAAGAGCAGCTTGAGAAGGTGTAAAAACACTCCAGAAGAAATCTTCTGTACCCATTTCTTTAAGTTTTCCTTTTACTCTGCCTAACATCTGTTCACCAGAACTCATGTACATATCAATAGCTTCTGTAGATGGTTTTATCTTACCCATCTTAAGCAATTGTTTCCAAGGCATAAAAGTTCCTCTATCATAAAATGGAACACCATCTCTTAAGAAAGTAAAGATAACAGGATTTGCTTCTCTCAAACTGTCCCAAAAATCAGTCAAGATATAGACCTGAATATTGATTTTATTTCTTATGCCAGTCATTTCACCAGCTTCCATGCCCATTCCGACAATTATTGCTCTAAGCTTATCCTTAAGCTCTGCTCTGCTCATCTTCTTAACATCAGTATCGTCAATAACTAACCAAACATCAATATCGCTTGTTGGAGTTGCTTTGCCCTGAACAAGACTTCCAGCAAGAGCATAAGTCACAATATATTTTTCAAATTTCTTTATAACCATAGATTTATGAAGCTCTGCTATCTTGATTGCAGACAACATACCTGTATCATAAACAGGAACAGCTAAAGCAATAAGAGGAAGAAGTTCATATTTTCCATCATAACAACTTTGCCATACTTCTGTAAGCAAAAGACTCTGAATTTCAAAACTCTTGTCAATCTCTGAAGCTGATTGATT
>CAZNAM010000011.1:0-10193 GCA_964571335.1 uncultured Methanosarcinales archaeon
TCTGCAGTGTTTCTGCTTATTAACTCATATTTTTGATCTATTTCCATTTTATTATTGTTTTTCAAGATATGTTTAAAAAATTTGCTTTATTTATATTGTTTAATGGTGTAAAACAGCAACTTTTATAAATAAACCTCGTTTTTTCGTCGTTCATGGCAGTTAAAAAAAAGGCAACAAAGGTTGTTAAAAAGAAATGGTTTAAAATTATAGCTCCTGAACTTCTTAAAGAATCTCAGGTTGGTGAGACTTATGTTTCTGATCCTGAAATTATGTTGGGTAAAAAGATGACTGTGAGTATTGGCTCTATCACAGGAGAACCTCAAAAACAACACACTCATGCTAGTCTTATTATAAATAAGGTTACTGATGGTATTTTAAAAACTGAACTTCTTGGCTGGACGATTCTTCCTGCCGCTGTCAAAAAACTTATTAGAAGAAACAGAACAAGAATTGATGATAGTTTTGTTCTTTTAACTAAAGATAATAGATATGTAAGAATAAAACCAATTTTAATAACAAGAAGCAAAGCTAATGGTTCTGTTAAAATTGCTGTTCGTAAAATGCTAAGATTAGAATTGGCTAAAACATTCCATCAAAAAGATTTCAATATTCTCATAAGCGAAATTTTAGGCAGAAGATTACAGCAGGGAATTTTAAAGAAAATTGGAAAAGTTTTTCCTATTGCTATTCTTGACATAAGACAGTTATCTGTTGTTGAAGCAGATAAAGTAAAGAAGATGAATTTAATTAAATTTATCCCTGATGAGAGTAATAAAGAAAAAACAGAAACAAAAGATAAAGAGAAGAAAATAGAGAAAAAAGAAAAAGAAATTAAAGAAATTAAAGAAAAACTAGTTAGTAAAGAGTGATAGTTTTTTATATACTACTTCTTTTTTTTTAATTATGAAAAAACAGACAAAACTTGCTGAAAAGATTATTGCTCAGGGTGCTGAAGCAAAGATTATTCTTAAAGATGATAAGATAATAAAGAATCGTTTTGAAAAAAAATATCGTATTTCCCAGATTGATATGCTTCTAAGAAAATCAAGAACAAGAAGAGAAGCAAAGATTCTTGAAAAATTAAAAAAAATAAATATTTCATGTCCTGATATTTTTTCAGTTGATGATAAAGAAATGAAAATTTCTATGCAGTATGTTAATGGAAAAAAGTTAGCAGATGTTTTTCAGGAATCTCCTGATAAATTTTCTGAACAAATTGGTGAAATTGTAGGAAAAATGCATGCTAATGATATTATTCACGCAGATTTAACTACATCGAATATCATTTTATTAAATAAAAAATTATATTTTATAGATTTTGGATTGAGTTTTTTTTCATCAAAAGAAGAGGATAAGGCAGTTGATATTCATCTGCTTGACAGAGCTTTGGAAAGCAGGCATTTTGATTTTTATCCTTCTTGCCGGAAATCTTTTATTAAAGGTTACAAAAAAACTAATCCTAATTTTAAGAAAGTTCTTGAGCGTCTTGAAAAAGTAGAATCAAGAGGCAGAAATAAAAAGAAATCACTTTAAAGTAAAAACATTTATATATTGAATATTTTTTTTATTAATTATGTCAAAATATTCCAAACATATTCCTAATAAAGGGTACAGATTTGAAAAAAAAGATCATTTTATCATAGTTGAAACTGATTATGATAATAATTGGTTTTTATATCATCTTGATTTACAGAAAAGATTAAGCAATTTTGATTTAATACCTAGAAGAAAGAATATACATATTGCTTTAAACGATTTTCCAGAATTCTTTAAAAAAATTTCAAAAAAGAAAGCAATTTCTCAGGCAAAAGAAGCTGTTAAATTATATATTCCAAATTTTGATTGTTCAAAGATTGATAATTTAGATGATTTAAAATCAGAATTGAAAAAAACAGAAGATGATAATAAAGTTAATCTTGTCAAGGTAATTGATGTTTATTTAAAAAGTAAAAATTCTTAAGTTTTTCTAATTTTTTTTTTATATCTTTTTTTTAAGAGGGTGAGATACTAAATTGTCAAGATACTCGTAAGCTTGTTGTATTTGTTCTAATGATTTTAAATCTTCTACTTCATATATATTTTTATATCTTTTAATTGATTTCAACTGGTTTAATCTAAACTTAAGATATTCTTCATAATCCTTACTATCTACAAATTCTAATTCACCCTTTTTTAATTCATCCTTCAATGCTTGAAGAATATTGTTATTTTTTTGAAATACATATTCATGAAAAGCAATCACAGAACGATATTTTTCAGGTATTTTATCAGATAAAATTATTTCTCCTTTATTATTTGTTTCATAAAAAAAAGGAGAGCAGGGACAAAATTTTGAATCAACAACAATATATTTTATTATTTCAGTTAAATCTGGTTTTATTTTAAATTTTTTATTTTTTTCTTCAACAATAAATTGATTTAAATTTTCCCATTTCATAAACTGTGATTTTTAATTAATAATATTTAAATCTTTGTATCTTAATGACTCTTGAGAAATATCATTCATATCTTAATGCATCTACTGGTTTTAATTTACTTGCTCTTCTTGCAGGAAATACTCCTGAAAATGTTCCGACTATAAAACTAAATAATAATGCTCCGACAATAAGATACCAAGGAAAGAACGCTTTTAGCAATGAGGTTCCTAATGCTTCTGCTGCTATAAATTCTACGCTTTTACTCACTAAAAATCCTATTATGACTCCTAATAATCCCCCTCCTAAACCAAGTAATCCACTTTCAACTATGAATAGCTTCATTATTTGATCATTTCTTGCGCCTAATGATTTCATTATTCCTATTTCTCTTGTTCTTTCTAGTACAGATGTGTACATTGTGTTCATTATTCCTATTCCGCCAACAAGTAAACTTATTGCAGCTATTCCAATTAATACAACTGTTATTATATTAAGAATATCTGTAAATGTTTCTGCCATTTGTAATGGTGTTTGTACTGTAAAATCTTCTTCTCCTTCTTCTAAGTCTCTGTCATTTCTCATTTTTCTTTCTATTCTTTCAGAAACTTCTTCCACATCATCTTTTGATATTGTTTGAATATAAATATAAGATAAAAGTTCAGGTTCATTATATTGTTCTCTTAAAGATTCAATTCCTAAATTAATTCCTTTATCAACTCCAGGATCCCCCATTTTTTTAAAGATTCCAACAACTTTATATTCAACTCCATCACACAATACTTTGTTTCCTATTTGAATTTTTTTTTCAAATAAATCATCTGCAAAATCATAACCAACTACAACTTTATTTTTTTCTCCTGGTTTTATCATTCTTCCTTCTCCAATTTCCCAGGTATTTACTTCATCTGTAAGTTTTGCTTCTAAAGAATTTTCAGGATATCCCATTAGATATATTGTTCTTTCTATGTTGTTGAATCTTGCTTTTGTACTTTTTAACAATATTCCTGCTGTTTGTTTAACACCTACAATTTTGTTTACAAGATTTTGATCATGTATGGTTATTTGTGCTGTTGTATCTTCTCCTGTTGCTCCAATTCCTCCAGCACTTTTTGGTTGTATGAATAATTTATCTGCTCCTATTTTTTCAAGTTCATTTTCAACTGAATGAGAAAGTCCTTGTCCTATGCTGACTAAAGCAACAACTGATGAAATTCCTATGATGATGCCTAATATAGTCAAAGCAGTTCTTTTCTTTTGATACTTCATGTTTTTTATTGCTAGTTGAAATAAATCTTTTATGCTTATCATTTTCTTAATGCATCAACAGGGTTCATTTTTGAAGCTTGCATTGCAGGAAATGTTCCTGAAAACGCTCCAAGTATAAATGAAAATAATAATGTTCCAATTATCAAAAATAATGAAAAATGTGCTGTTAAAATATTGCTGCCCAAAGCTTGTTGTGCCCCAAATGAAACAAGCATACTTAATCCAATTCCTAATAATAATCCAATTAATCCGCCAGCCATTCCTAATAATCCGCTTTCAATCATAAATAGTTTCATGATATCGCTGTTTTTCGCTCCAATTGCTTTCATCACACCTATTTCTCTTGTTCTTTCTAGCACAGATGTGTACATTGTGTTCATTATTCCTATTCCTCCAACTATAAGGCTTATTGCTGCTATTCCGATGACAAATATTTGAACTACATCAAGAATGTTGTTGAAACTTTCAATTAATTCTTGACTTGTTTGTACTTCAAAATCTTCATATCCTTCTTTTTGTCCTTTATAATTTCTCAAGACTCTTTTTATTTTATCTGCTATATCATTAATATCTGTTCCTTGTTGAGCTTGAACATATAAGAAATCATAATCATCTTTGTTTGTTATTTTTTTGAAATCATCTTCATTTAATATAATTAAGTCATCTCTTGCAGGATTGCCATCTCTTTTTGCTATTCCTATTATTTCAAATTCTTTTCCTTCAATATTTACTTTTTGCCCTATTCTCAGATTTTTTTGAAATATTTTTTTATAACCATAATTATATCCTAATACTACTTTTCCAGAATCAGTTGCTTTAAGATTTCTTCCATCAAGAATCTTAAGATTTTGCGCTTCTTCAAGCATTGCCCTTGCATCTTGTTCTTCAGGCATCGTCGCAGCAAATTTAATTTTAGTTTGTTGTTTATAGCTTATTTTTATTGATTGCATCATTCTTGTTGCAACTGCTTTTATTCCTGCAACTTGTCTTACAATTTTTACATCTTTGTCAGTAATATTTCCTGCTGAATCTTCTCCTGGCGGACCAAATCCAGGACTTGTTGGCTGTATTATTATTTTATCTGCTCCCATTGATGCAAATTGGTCATTAATTGCATTTTGCAGACCTTGTCCTAAACTTATTAAAGAAACAACTAAGCTGATTCCTATGAATATTCCTAACAAAGTTAGCCAGGTTCTTAAGGATCTGCTCTTTAGATTCTTAAAAGATAAAGAAAAAAAATCTAAAATCATTTTTTATTGGTTTTTTTATTTTTCTTTATTCTTTTTTTAATAAGCCAGTATGCTACACCGATTATAGCTAGAAGTAATATTATCACTGGCCAGCTGCTTCCACCTTCTCCTAATTCACTTTTTGACACTATTTTTAATGGAAGTGAGTGTGCTTGCATGAAATCTTTGCTGTATGAATCTTTAAATTCTAAAGTGAATTGAAGCAAAGGATCATTTTTTAATGCTTTTATTAAAAATTCTGTGGTATCAAAATCATCTCCATCAAGATTTCCGATGTACGCTATATTGCTTGGAGATAATATTTCATATTCAGGTGTTTTTATTATTTTTAATGTTGCATATTTTATATCTACTCCTTTATTTACTGTTTTTACTCTAATTTTTCCAGGAGTTCCTTTGTTTGTTATTTCTGAACTATCAATAAACATGATTATGTTAGGATTTTTATTCACTTTCATTCCTATTTTTATTGTTGTTGCATAATCATTATTTTTGTCATCTTTGAATTTGATGTTTATAGGTATATTATAAACCTTAAGTTCAGCATCTGCATCAGTCATTATTTTAAATTTAACTTCTTTTGCCTCACCTGGTTCAAGATAATCTATTCTTTTTATTGTTCCTGTATCTAATGTTGTAAAAAAATCAACTTCTGTTGTGTCTAGAATTATGTCTGCATTTTTTATTCCCATTATTCCTGCATTTTTAATATTTATTTTCATTTCTGCTTCTGTTCCTGGAATAACAGGTGAGGGAGTTATGCTGTAATTACTTATTACAATTAATGCATCTGTTGTTTCTACAGAAATAGGGTATGTTAGTTCTGTCCACACTTCATTTTCAGTCCATCTGTATTGAAATTTTATGTCAATTTCTTCATTTGGAGCATAGAGGTCAACTAATGCAGTGAAATCAACAACTGCTTCTTCTGTTCCTGGAATCACGCCAATTTTCTTAGTTATTGGTTCTCCTGCTGGAAGAGAAAAAGGATATTCAGGAATAAATTTAACTTCAATATTGTCTGCTGTTGTTCCTGCATTATCAATTTTTAACCAAATTTTAACTGTTGATCCTTGTGTTGCAGGATTTGGGCTATATTTCAATACATTTGCGTTTATTTCAGGAAGTCTTCTTGCCATTCCAGGGAATGTTAATAATACAACAAAAATAAGTGTTATAATCAATAATGTTTCTTTTTTCATGTTTTCACCTCTTTAAGGACTTTTCCATCTTTTAAAAATGCTATTCTGTCAGCAACTTTTGCAAGTTTATCATCATGTGTGACAAGAACAATTGTTTTTTTTTCTTTTTTATTTAAATCTTTAAGTAATTGCAGTATTTCTTTTCCTGTTTGACTATCTAAGTTTCCTGTTGGTTCATCAGCAAGAATGACTTCAGGATCAACTATTAATGCTCTTGCTACAGCAACTCTTTGTTGTTGTCCTCCTGATAATTGAGAAGGTGTATGATGCATTCTGTCTTTTAAGCCAACAATATTTAGTAATTTTATTGCTTTTAGCTTTCTTTTTTCTAGCTCAACACCTTGAAATATTAATGGCAGCATTACATTTTCCATAGCAGTTAATGTTTCAATTAAATTAAAACTTTGAAATACAAATCCTATTCTTTTGCCTCTTATTTGAGCAAGATCTGATTCATGTAAAGTGGCTATATTTTTCTGATCAAGATATATTGTGCCTTTTGTTGGAATATCTAAACAACCGATTAAGTTCATTGCTGTGCTTTTTCCACTTCCGCTTGGACCTTGCACAGCAAGAAATTCATCTTCATAAACTTCTAAATCTAATCCTCTTAATGCATTGACTTGTGTTTCTCCTACTTGATATATTTTCCACACATCTTGAAGTTTTATTATAGGTTTTCTGTTTTTCATTATTCTTAAGTTTATCAGTCTAATTAGTTCTTTCTGCTGAATTTACCTCTTTTTTATACTTATACAAGAACAGGATTTTTAAACCTTTTTATTTAATTTAAGAGAATATTAAAAAATAAAAATTAAAATAAATTAGTGAACCAATCCCAGATTTTATTGAAAAAATCAGTGATTCCTCTTGTTACTTTTATGCCTGAAGTATCATCAAAGTCTTTCAGGTCATCTGTATTAGGTATTGTTACGTTAGGCATAGGATAAAGATCTTCTTGTTTTTGTTGATTTTCCTGATTTTGATTGGTGTTTTGAGTTGTTTTTTGGGTCTGTTGAATTTTATCTGTGTTGGTATCCTGATTATTGTTTGTGTCTATTGTTGTTACTTGTTGAGCGCCTGAAGATTGGCTGTGCCATCTGCATTTGCAGTCATTTAAACAAACTCCATAATCATCCCCGTCTAAACACACACTTCCTGGAGGGTCACATTCTTCTCCTTCATTTTCTTCTAATATTTTATTTCCACAGTTTGATATTATTACATTGTTATTTTGATTTGATCCTGAACTGCTGCCACTACTACTTCCTGTACATTTTCCTTCAACACATTTTTCAAATCCAAATCTTGAGCAGTCAAATATTTCAAATTCTCTTTTGTCATTGTCACAATAGTATTCTTTAAGGTACATGCTTTCTTTTGTTTGTACATCTGCACTTGGCCCAATTACACAAACATCATTTAAGGTTGTTATTCCATATTTTGTACTTCCTACAGTAGTTAGTACATCATCTGATGGGCTTCCTCCATCAGGTCCATTATCGCTGTCAGTACACAAATCTTCTGCTGATACTCCTGTTAAAAGCATCATGCATATTAGAAATCCTATTATTATATTGTTGATTTTCATTTTAATGAAGTATGATTGATTTATATTTAAATCTTACTCAACCACTTCAGTTTCTATTTCATCTAAATCACAGAATTCTGTTGTAAAATTGTATGCTCCTGCGTTCAAAAACACTATTTTATCTCCTTCTTTAGGTTGTTTAAGATAAACCTTGTATCTGAAAAGATCCATTGAGCAAGGAGTCAGACCTTTTATCACATAAGGTGTTCCTTGTTCTTTTTTTGTTTCATTTTCTACTATTAATTTTACTGGAACTATCAATGCATCCATGTCTGAATTATACACAGAAGCATTTATTATTATATTATTATCATATATTCTTATTATTTCTGTTACAAGTTTAATGGCAGGAGCTGCAATAAATCTTCCTGGTTCTATCATTAGTTTTATATTTTTTTCATTAAGAAATTTCCTGAATTCTTTTATCCTTGTTAATATGTTTTCAATCACTCTCACATTAGTATTGGAATATTCTGAAGGCAGTCCTCCTCCTATGTTAATGAGGTCTATTTTCTTCAAATTTTCTTCAGAGATCATGTTTTTTAATTCATATTCAAGATTCCATTCACTCATGTTTTGTGTTTTTCTATGAAAATGTATTCCCAAATTATTTATTTTAGGTGTTAATTTTTCATTTTCTTTTATTTCTTTTATTTTTTTGTTTATCATTTCACTTTCCATGCCAAAAACAAAATATCTTTATGTTCTTATTGTGTTTTCTTTTAATTTTATTCTAAGTAAAATATCAATCTCTATGTTATCTTTATCTTTTTCTAGAAATTCAAGTAAAATATTAAGATCCTTTTCATTATCTAACACAAATTTTTTTATTCCTTTTTCTGTCAGTTCTTTTATTTCTTTTTCATTCCATGCTTGAGCAAGAAAAATAACTCTTTTTAGATCCGAGATATGCTTTAATTCATTTTTTGTATGAACACTAAAAAGACAGTTTGTTTCTTTTTCAAGAATTTTTGTTATTAAGAAATTTGTTTTTGAACTGTAAGATATTATATCTCCTATTTTTTTTATCTTCTCATACTGAGATAAAGCTTTGCTCTTGGATAATATGAATTTTGGTTTATTCATTTTTTTCAATATTTTAATAACCCTTCCTCATCAAGTTCTTCTAATGCATTCATCATTGCTATAGGAAACATTATTGTTACATCTCCAATAACAGTGGCAATATCACTTTCATCTTTTACTTTTCCCCAGCTTTTTGCTTCATTTGTTGTTGCTCCGCTCATGCTTCCTGATGTTTTATGTGCTGTTGTCATGTAAACTGCATATTCTGCTCCTCCATTGAGCAGAGTGCATAATATTGCATGGTGTTTTGATATGCTTCCGCCTAATGCAATTATTCCTTTTTTTTCATCTTGATTTGTGCTTAAGAGTATGTTTCCAAAATCTTTTATTACATCAACCATAAAATCAGGATGTTTTTGTTGAAATAAATAAAGGTGAAATCCAAATGCTCCGTCTGTTATTGCAGGGCAAAAGATTGGAACATTATTTTTTGATGCTTGAAAGAGAATTGAGTTTTCATCTTTTAACATTAATCCTATTTCTTTGAGCATTTCTGATACTGTCCATTTTTTTTGTTTTTCATATAATTTTTTTAATATTGGATTTATCTTGTCTTCAAATAACATATAGCTTTCATTGTTTATCAGAAGATTTCCTACTCTGTTTATTCCTTGTTCATGCAGTTCAACATCGTCTGATTCAAAATTTCCTATCCTGAATTTTTCTCCTTCTGCTTTCATTATGTCTTCTTCAATTCCTCCAACTGTTGTTACTATAATATCTGCAATTCCAAGTTTGATTAATTGTGCAAAAAATCCTCTTAATCCTGATGTAACCATATTTGATGTGAATGTGAGAAATATTTTTGCTGAATCTTTTTTCATTTTTACAATCACATCGCTTGCTTTTGCTAATTCAACACTTTGAAATCCTGTATTTCTGTATGATTCAACTAATTCCTTTACTTTTATTCCTCTTTTCCATTTCATATCCTGAACTATTGCCATTTTATTCCTCCTGAGCTTGATAAAATTTTAATAAAAAATGATAAAAATTTATTTTAGGTTTTATTTAATATTAATAATCTGTTTAGAAATATAGTTAAGAAGATTATCTTCCTGTATGACTTACATAGTCGATTTTGTTTTTTATTTTTGTTTGTTTCATTTTTAAAAATAAAAAAATATTTAGTTGTAGTAATCCTTAAGGTAATTTATTACTTCTGTTCTATAATTTTCATTTAATTCTATTCCTGCAGACAGTAATCCTTCTTCAACATCATCTAAAATCTCTTCAAGACCGAGTCTATTATCAAATACTTCTATATGGACTGTGAGTCTTTTAGATGGATCAATCTTGTTTTTTTCAAAAAATTTGTTAATATTTTTAGTTGATATTTCATTTTCTTTTTCTTCATAAGGACTTTCATCAACTATAA
>CAZNAM010000011.1:10293-18169 GCA_964571335.1 uncultured Methanosarcinales archaeon
TATTTTCCTAAATAAAGACCTACTGGATCTAATCCTTGTCTGAGATTAAAACAACCATCTACGGGATTTATTGCTACATCGCAACTAGCCAATCCTATTTCTGCTAAAACAATTATTCCTGCTGCTTTTACATAACTCCAAAGATTATTTCTTTTCTTTTTTCTTTTTTTGTTTTCTGTTTTGTTCATTTTAATGACCTCATACGAGTATAGAAATTCCTGTGACTTCATTGTTGTTTTCATTTTCTTCTCTTATTTTATCATCAGGGTCTAATATTATCTTTGCAAATCCAGATGTTCCTTTCGAATAGCTTTTGTAACTTACTTTATAATTTATCATCATTTCTTCATCTATTCCTAATGGTTGCGGCATTGATGCTATTTCTGTATATTCTTTTCCTAGTCCATCTTCTACTTTATATTCAAAATCATTGATTTCTTTATTTCCTGCATTTTTTACAAAAAATGAAAATATTTTTTCATCAGGCAAATCCATTACATCTACTTGTTCTATTTTAAGGTCAGGTCCTAATGCATCTTCTACATCAATATGTATAAATCCTTTTCCACTTCCTCCAGCATTATCCATTACTCTTATTTCAAAATCATGGCTTCCTTGATCATCATATCCTGGTGTCCAATAAAAATTTCCATTATTTATTATTCTTGCATTTTTTATATTATTGAAGATATAATATCTTAATGCATTTCCATCTTCAACATCTTGTGCTTCAACATTATTAAAATTAATTTCTTCTCCTTCTTTTGCATTTAAATTAACAGGAAGATTTGTTATTTCTGGCAAATCATTCATAGGATTTACTGTTATTGTCATATTTCCTTGCACAGTATTGTTGGATTCATCTGTTACAGATATTTCAATAGTTTTTTGTCCATATGCATTTAAGTCTGGATCGCATTCAATGTATTTGTTTTGTTTAAGACTGCAGTCAAGTATTCCGTTTGATTGACTTTCTATCTTAAAGATTAATTTATCTGTTGCAGTATGGGTGTCATAAGCCATATTCCATAAGTTTATTGTTGGTTCTCTTATTTGTGTATCTTCATCAACTCTTAAAGGATATATATTTAAGTTAGGTTTAGTATCTTTTATAGATACTGTTAAAGTTATATTGTGTAATTCTGGAAAGAATGATAATGTTTCTGTTGTAAAATAAAATCTGGACATGAAATAATTCTTTGTAGTTATGTTTGTTAGATCTTGAGGGGATTTGTTTGGAATATCTATGTTAGGATCTCCTATGCAATTATGACTTGTGCATGATTTTATTTTTATGTCTAATTCCATTATTCCTCTTTTATACATATCTTCTATTTCTTGTGCAGACAATGTTCTTGTAAATATTGATACTTCATCTATTTTACCTTTAAATGATATTCCTGTATAATTTTCAATATCTCCAATTATTAAAGCTCCATTGTTATGTGCATCATAATCTACATCATTAACATTTCCTTCTTCAATTCCATTAACATAAATTCTTAATTTATCTGAAGTTCTGTCTCTTACAAAACAAACTAAACTCCAGCCTTTTCCTCTTAAATCAGTTGTTCCTGTGGCAGTATTTATCATTCCTGTTAAAAATCCTTCAATTGTAAAAGCAGGAAGTCCTGTACTTTTTAATATATAAAAATAAAATCTTGGTTTATCTCCTCTTAAAGGAGATTTTGACATAATTGTTCTAATACTTCCAGCTCCGCCACTTATATCGCTAGGAACATTTACCCATGCGCAATATGTTCTGCTATTTGGAGAACAATCAATATTATTATCATCTTTTGCAGTTAAAATGTAATCATCAACACCATCAAAGTTTAGTGCTTTGTCAAATCTTCCAGAAACATTATAGTTTATTCCACCTTTTGTAGTTCCATCATTTCCTGATCCGCTGTAATCATTTATTTGTCCTGATGCTTCATTCATATGCATTAAAAGAACATTATTTCCCATGTTTATTCCACCTAAAACATTTTCATTTGCTTTGGAATTTAGTAATTCTTTTTGATATGGCACTCCTTCTGTCCATGATATTTCTTCTAATGTTGCATTTGCAGGTAGTTGAAATATTGGTGAATAATAACTTCCTGTCCATGTTATTAATTTTATTGCATTTATTCCAGAAAAATATTTGGTATATGCAAACTGCCCTTCAGAAAAAGGATATATCATTGCAGGATCTCCTGTAGATGAAATAGTGGTTGCTAATGCAGAATCACCTCTCACAATATAAGTTTCTGCATAAGCAGAAGTAAATAGTGTTAGAATTATTAAACTGAATATGATTATATTTGTTTTTTTTAAAAGCATTGTTCTCACCCTCCCGTTGTGAAAGTAGATAATCATTTATAAATATTTATCTATTTCAAAATATACTTTCAAATAACTATTTTGCAGTAGTCAAATCATCCCTAACAATAATCCAATGATATATCCTGTAAGAGCTGCCCCAATTCCAATAAAAACCATTTCCAACCCTTGTTTTATTTTGTTTCCTATTGTTATTTTGGCTTTAATTACTCCTGTAATGAATAGTGTGATTACAGAAATTATAATACTTGCGGTTAATGCTGTCTTTACAGTTGCTATGAAAAAGAAAGGAAAAACAGGAATAAATGAGCCAATTAAAGCAGTAAATCCAACTAAAAAACTAGTTCTTAATGGTTTTTCATATTCATCAGGGAATAATCTCAATTCCTCTGTCATCATTGTTTCAACCCATAATTTTTTATTTTTAGTGATATGATTAACAATATCATTCAATAATTTTCCTTTGAATCCTTTTCTTCTGTAAATTTCTTTAATTTCTTCTTTTTCTGCTTTGGGAAATGTTATTATTTCTTGTTTTTCTTTTTTTAAATATTTTTTATAGAAATCTTTGGCTGATTTATAACTAGTATAAGCAACAGCACCCATGCTAACACTCTCTGCAAAAGCAGCTGCTAATCCTGCAATCAATACAAATTTTATTGATTGGGTTGCAGTTCCTACTGCAAGAATTATTCCTAAAACATTAACTAAACCATCTTGTCCTCCAAGTATGACCTCCTTAAGTTTTGTCTTGGCAGAGTTAAGTTTAATCCTTTTCATAAAACCTCTTTTTTGATATTATAATTTAGCAGTATTTAAAATTAATCATAATTAAATAAAAAAATAAGTTTATTTTTGATTATAACTTTCAATTGCTTTTTCTAATTGTGATAAATCTGGTTTTGGAAATTGTGATTTTCCTTTAGATTCGTAGAAAGGTCCTTCAAATCCTAATTTCTTCCATGCTTCTGTTTGTTCCTGAATACTTATATATCTATTATTATCTTGATCTGCATGATTTATGAATTCATTATAGGATTCATTATATTCTTCTGATTTTTTATTTAGAGAATTGGATGCCTGAGAAACTACAAAAAAGGAATATGCAATACTTGCCATTCCTAACGCAATCATACAAAATGAGTATCTATAGGTGTGTTTCTCTATGTTTTTGCCAATGGAACTGATAATGGATTCTGAAAATTTTATTATTCCCATTTTTTCACCTTGATTGTTTATTTTTATTGTCAATCCTCTGAACTTTATAAAACTTACTTTGACGTCACTACTACTTAATCGTTATGAAACAAAAACATTTAAATAAACTCTGTTGGATTTATTTCAGATTATAAGTGTAATAAGATGAAACCAAAATTTAAATCTGAAAATAAAATTTATGAGATTGATCCAAAAAGAGTTGTTACTTTTGTTTATAAACTTCAAAATATCTTAGATAAAGAGATTAAAAAAAGAAGTCAAAATTCAAAAATACCAAGTGGATTTTTATTTTTTGAAGATTCAAAAATTGTAACCTTGGCTTCTGCTAAATATTTAAGAGATTTTTATAAAAAATTACAGGATGGACCAATTATTAGATATTCAATTATAAGGTGGTTAAAAGAAACTTATGATTTGAATGAATATACTAAACCAAAACATTTTTTTGATAAAACTATTTGTATTTTGACTGATGAATTTGAAAAAGAAACAGGAGATTTTCTAAAACCTTTTACTTTAGGAGAGATTGTTATGTCTGAAGATGGATCTAAATTAACTCTTACAACTAATAATTCAGATAAATTGGCAATAAATCCAAAAGAGATTTATGATGTAGCAGAGAAATATCTTGCTTGATGCTCAAGAATGATTTTTTTTACTTCTTATATCAAAAGTCTTTGTATTATTTAATGCATCAACTGCATATTTTAATTTTGTTTTGCTGTTAGAATAAATAGTAAATAAAGGTTGTCTGTTCTTGACTTTATCTTTAGCTTTCACATATAATAATATTCCTGCTGATTTATCTCTTGGTGCTCCTGATAATCTTGCTATTTTTGCTATTCCTTCGTTTTCATATCCTCTTAGATATCCTTTTTTTGTTGCAAGAACAGTATAATGATATTTTCCCGCATGTAAATCAGATGGATTGACTTCTTTTCCTCCTTGTGCCTTGACAATTTTCATAAAAGCTTCATATGCTTTTCCTGATTCAAGTATCTCTTTTGCTTTTTTTCTTCCTGTCTTTCCGCCTGAAACAAAATCAATCAAGTCTCCTGCAATCATTAAACTTTTATTTCTTAAATCAACAGGTCCTTTTTCATCATTTTTTAATATCCATAAGACATCTTTAACTTCTAATATCGGACCTATTCCATTCCCTACTGGTTCATTTCCTTGACATATCAAAACTTTTACTTTCATTCCTATTTTTCTTCCTAATGATATAAACATTTTTTTCAGCTTCTCTGCTTTTGCCATTGTTTTTACTTTTGTTTCTCTTCCAACAGGAATTTCCATTATCAGATGTGTTGCACCTACACTTGCTTTTTTTGACATTATGCTTGCAAGCATTTGTGCTTCTGAATCAATGCTTAATGGTCTTTCTACCTGTATTATCTTGTCATCTGCTGGTGCAAGATTTACAGATCCTCCCCAGACTATGAATCCTTTTGCTTTTTTTAATAAGGTTTTCAGAGTTTTAAATCTGAAACTTACATTGCACAAGACTTCCATAGTATCAGCTGTTCCTGCAGGGCTTGTTATTGCTCTACTACTTGTTTTTGGGAAAGTATATCCTGCTGCGGTAAGTATTGGAACAACTATCATTGTTGTCCTGTTGTTTGGGACTCCTCCTATGCTGTGCATGTCAACAATTTTTTTATCTTTTGGAAAAGTCATTTTATCTCCTGTTTCTATCATTGCTTTTGTTATGTCTGCTATTTCTTTCATGTTTGTAGGATGTACATAATAACTTGTTACAAATGTTGTTAATTCTATATCTGTTAATCTGTTGTTTGATATATCGTCTATTATTTCATGTATTTGTTTATAATTCAAGGTTTTTCCATCTAATTTTTGTTTTATGTAGAATACAGATTCTGGTTTTCTTGCAATTTTTATTTTTATTATGTCTTTACCTTTTGCACCAAGAGCATCTATGACTTCTTCCATTAAGCCAATCTCTCCTTTTTTTACTGTTTTTTCACTTTCTGCAATATCTACTACTGCCACTGTTGATTTTCCATTTTTTGTGACGTGAAGTCTGTCTAGATGATGTATGTCTAATTTTGTTGCATCATCTTGGTTTAATATGACTACAGGAACTCCTCCTGTTGCTACATCTATGTCTTTTGCTTTTAATTTCATTTTTTTGAAGAATTATTTATTTTAAAACCAGGATGTAAGTCTGTCGCATATATTTCAATTACTTTTTGCATCATTGCAAGTATTAATGGTCCTAATATTATTCCAATAAATCCAAAAGCTATCAATCCTCCTAAAACACCAACTAGAATTAGTATTGGATGTACTTTTGCTCTTTCTCCAACTAGTATTGGTTTTAACCAGTTATCTGAGGTTGATATTATTAACATTCCATATAATGCCAATCCAATTCCTTTCCAAATCAAGGAATTTTGATCATGTACATATCCTGAAAATAATAAATACATGCTTGCAGGAAACCAGACTACCCATGCTCCTACAAAAGGTATTAATGCAAAAAACATAGTTACTGCTCCCCATAGTATTGGGCTTGGAACTCCAAAAATAAAGAAACCCATCATAGTCAATAATCCTTGAACTATTGCAATTATTAATGTTCCATATACTAATGCTTTTACAACTTCTTTTAATTGAGAAATTAGTTTTTCTTTGTGCTTTGAATCAATAGGAATGGTATTTTTTATAAGCTGAATAAATTTATCGCCGTCTCTTAAAAAATAAAATGTTGTAAATAATGCTATTGCTAAATTTAATATCATTCCTGGTATACTTATTATTACTTCACCTAATTTTTCAGCGATAAATGCAACTATTTTATTAACAAAACTTATTATTTGACTTTTACTTTCGGGATGAAGCAGTGCTGTATTTATTTTTTGTATTGTTACACATATTAATCCATTATCAGTGCATTCTTTTGTTATAATATCTCCTGTTATTACTGAATTTTTTACGTTTAAGAACATATTTGCTGTTTCTTTAGCCATAACATTTCCCATCAATAAAATAGGAATTGCAAAAAATAAAAGTATTATTAATGTTGTTATTATTGCGGTTGTTGTTTTGTTTTTTATTTTTGTTAAGAATAATTTATAGATTGGATAAAAAATAAAGGCTAATAAAATTCCTGATATTATTGCAATTAAGAAGGGTTTAGCTATGTAAAAACTCAAAGCTAATAAAATAATAATTATTGTGATGAAAGTTATTTTATATAAATTAGATTTAATCTCCTCTTTTTTTGTTTTTGCCATGTTGTTAAAATGGGCCTGCCCAGAATTGAACTGGGGATCCCCTGCACGTCAAGCAGATGTCATAACCACTAGACCACAGGCCCTTTATTCCTATTAACTGCTCTTGTGTTTTTAAATTTTTTTAATTAAACATAAAAAAATAAAATTTAGCAGCTGCCTGCAGCTCCTTCACTTTCTTCATCTAAGATTGTGTTACATTCTGATGGTTTATTATCAAAGGCATTACATAATGCTATTTTGTAGTTTTCAGGTGCTCTGCCTCCTGAATATTCTACTCCATCAATAAATATTTGCGGACTTCCTTGTGCTCCATATTTTTTGTTTAGTTCCAATTCTTCTTTTAATATTGTTTCTGCTTCTTCGTTAAAGCAGGTTTTTATTTTTTCTACATCAAAGTTTTCTTTTTTTGCCGCATTTTCCCAGCATTCATCTACATTTTGATAAGTGCATTCTTTGTTCATTAATTTAACAAATTTAAAATATTCATCAATGCCCATTTCTTTTGCTACACAAATTTCTCTTACTCCTTGGTTTAATTCCTGAACTCCATGCATTGAACAATATTTTTGTTCTTCATCATAACAATAACTTTTATCTTGATAATTGCTGTATATTACATAATGAGGATTAAATTCTGCAGTGTCTTTTAATAAGTCATATACTGGAGAAATTGCTTCTTCTGCTATATTCCCATATGGGCAGTATGACATTACAAAAAAGTCAATTTGTGGTTTATTATCGCCTAATTTAATACCTAAACTTTCATAAAATTCTTTTCTTTTTTCTTCATCAATCATAAAATTTGCATTTATCATTTTTTGTTTAAGTAAATATCCTTCTTCAAATTTATCAAATGATTGTTCTATTATTTTTGGTTGTTGTTTATTTAGAAAAGTATCTTCTAATGTTTTGCTGAATATCAATGCAGGTATTTTTTCAAGATTGTATTTTTTTATAAGTTCTTTTCCTTGTTCTGTTGCAATATCTAAATATTTGTTTTCAATATTAGGTATTGCTTGTTTTAACTGATCTATTATTTATGTTAGCAAATTTAGTATAAAATGTTGTAG
>CAZNAM010000012.1:0-17218 GCA_964571335.1 uncultured Methanosarcinales archaeon
CATACCAAGAAAACCTATAATAATCATAACAGGAGAAATTCTTGTAAGAATGCCTCTTAATCCTGAACCAATCCTGTCAATTGTTTTCAGACCAACATTAGTCCTTAGCATTCCAAAATAGAAAACTTTTGCAAAATAATAAATCTTGAATTTTTTTCTGTTGATAAAAACAAGAATTGTGAAAATCACTAAAAAACCGATCAATAATGCTGTGTTGAAATTCATAATATGCTTTAAAAAGAGTTGTTTATTAATAGTTTTGTTATTACTTTTGAACAGTATTATTTGTATACAGATTTTCTATGATCAAAACAATTCAAAATTATTTTTTGATTTTCAAATCTATAAATAATCCTAAAAGGAGGAATCCTTAAACTTCTATGATTTTTTAAGTCATGCTTTAAAGGTTTTCCAGATTCAGGTTGCTCAGATAATTTTTTAATCTGCTTGATTATTTTTAATCTTATTTCTTTATCTTTAATTTTCCTGAAATCTTTTTTAAATTCATCTGAAAATATAATTTCCATTTTAATTCATTAAAAGATCATCTATTTCTTTATCACGCATAGAAGAATCTGCTTTTGTAACTTTTCTAAGTTTTACTTGTTCTTCACTCATTTGAATTTTTTCAATCAGTTCTATGTCTTTTTTCAAATTTTCTTTTCTGAGTTGTTTTAATAGAATATTTCCATCCTGATTAAAAACTAAAAACTTTGTTGAAGCTGTTAATCCTGCTTCTTTTCTTATTTCAGAAGGTATTACAACCTGTCCGTTTGGAGATAATTTTGTTAATGCTATTTCCATTTTTTTTAACCCACAACACGTTTTAATTATAAAATGCGTAGTAGCTTATAAATATTTCTAAAAATTTATATTGTTTTAAATTCTACCACTGCAGAGTAGCGAAACATTTATAAAGGCACAATTATTTAACCAGTAAAATGAAGAAAATAATGCCTCTGATATTCATAATGCTTGTAATAGGGTTTTCAGCAGGAGCTTTAACAGCAAAAACATTGCTTAATCTTGAAAACTTACAAGTAGAAACCAAAACATATAGAGGTTTTAATTTTGTGGAAAGTCTTGCAACAACAGAAAACACAACAAAAACACTGACATCAGAGGTAAGCGAACAAAAACAAACACAAGAAGTTCCAAGCCCTCAAGACAGGATAAAAGAACAGCAAATACATGTTTATCAGGACAAAGTTGTCATTGAAATGGAGAACTGCCAATGGGCAAAATTCTCAGATACAAACAGCATGGATCCTGTATTTGATTCAGAAAGTAATGCAATAGAAATAGTTCCTAATGACCCAAAAATGATAAAAGAAGGAGATATAGCAAGCTATTCTTTAGGAAGCAGAGGAACAATCATACACAGAGTAATAGAAACAGGATATGATGAAGACGGCTGGTATGCAATATTCAAAGGAGACAACAACCCAAAACCCGACCCAGATAAAGTAAGATGGGAACAGATAAGAAGATTAGTTGTTGCAATTATTTATTAATTTTTATATTTCTTTTTTAATTTTGGAAAATTATCACAAAGAAACTTAGAAGTTTTACACTCATCTGGCTTTTTCAATATCAAAAGCTTGATATATTTATCTTTAAAATCTAATTCACTTGAAAAAGTCTTAATTAAACCGTTATGAAAAACATATTTATCTTTAAAATCTTCAAACTTATTCAAAAAAATATTAGTTATGTTATACTCAGTTGTAAAAAAATCTTCATCAGTATAAAATCTTAAAAAATTTTTTAAATCCATTGAAGTTGATTGAAAATTATTTTGACTACTAAAACGAAATTCTGTTGTTAAATTACTCGGAATAAGATCCTCAATATTTTCTTCATTTAAATCAAGATATTTTTTATTAATAAGATTAATGTTAAATTTTTTAAAAGTTGTTTGATTTTTTGCAAAAAGTTTTAGAATCTCTAAAACAAAAGTATGATATTTCTTGTTATCAGGAAGTGTTAATTCAAAAGATTTTTGTTCATCCATAAACTATGTTAATATTAACAACAATATAAACATTTATATTCTAAAACAGCTAAAAATTTATATTCTGAAAAGTATTTTTAGCTGAATTATTGATGAAAATGAATACAATAAAAGAATTCGATGAAATAGTAACAAAATTTGCCAAGATAAAACATAAAGAAAACAAACTAAATTCTATCATAATTAAATTATTTAATAAATTAAAAGTATTTTATTATGAGCTTGATTTTGCAAGTTATAATATATCATTTCAAGGAATAAGCAAAATCGAAGAAATTGGTTTTAATGATTTAAGAATCTACTCACAAACACAAAAAAATAAAAGAAAAAAAAGCATAACTTTTTTACCTTATGGAATGAGAATATCAAAGTACAAAGAGACAACAGGAATTTCAATCTTAACTCAAGGAGATGGAGATTATTATGAAACTCTTGTTTCATATGAAGAGAATGATGATTTACAAATAGAAAATTATCATGTAATAACAATATATCCTTGCAGTTCTTGGTTGAAACAGGATGAATTTAGACAAGAAATGCTGCGAGAATTATTTTTCTTAAAACCCAATAAAAATAATATAAGAAATTATAATATATAATACTGCACATAACTTTTTAAACAAAACTAATTTCTCAAGCAATATGAAAAAATCAGAACTTGAAAAATGGAGAAAAGCAGGACAAATAGCTGCTGAAGCACTAAAATACGGACAAGGTCTAATCAAAAAAGGAGCAGTGATAAGAGAAGTTTGTGATAAAGTAGATAGAAGAATAGTAGAATTAGGCGGATTGCCTGCATGGCCAACACAAATAGGCCTAAATCATGTAGCAGCACATTACACACCAGACCAGAATGATGATCAAAAATTCAACGATGAACTAGTATGCATAGATGTTGGAGCACATATTGAAGGGTGCATTGGAGATAATGCTCTTACTGTAGATTTGAGCGGGAAAAATCAAAAATTTTTGACAGCAGTGCAGGAAGCATTAGATGCAGCATTAAAAGTTGCAAAAGAAGGAATAGAAGTAAGAGAAATAGGAAAGGTAATCTGCGAAACAATAGAAAAACATGGATTAAATCCAATAAGAAATCTTGGAGGGCATGGAATAAGTGAATTTGAAATACATGACTCACCAAAAATACCTAACTTTGATGACGGAAATACAGCAAAATTAGAAAAAGGAAAAGTATATGCAATAGAACCTTTTGCAACAAATGGACAAGGATTAATAAAAGAATCAGAAAGAGCAAATATATTCTCTTTAACTGAAATAAAACCAGTTAGAAATCAATTTACAAGAGATATAATAAGTGAAATAAATGAACATTTTGACAATCTTCCCTTTACAACAAGATGGCTTTCAGAAAAATTTGGAATTGGAAAAACAAGTTTAGCACTTAGAGAAATGGAAAGATTAGAATGCATTCATAAACATCCGCCACTTGTAGAACAGACAAAAGGATTAGTATCACAATGGGAAAAAACATTTTATGTAGGAGAAGATGGAATTGAGATACTGACAAAATTTGATCCATAAGATGACAAAAAAATTTGTTGAAGAATTTGAGAAAAAAGTTGAAAACACTATAAAAAAAAATAAACTAATAGATAAAAAAGAAAAAATAATGGTGGCTTATTCTGGAGGAAAAGACTCCACAACATTACTTTATCTGCTTAAAAAATTTGGGCATAACATAGAAGCATTAACTATTGATTTAAAAATAGGAGACTGGTCTAAAACAAACATTGAAAATTCAAAAAAAATATGCAAGCAATTAGGAGTAAAACAAAACATAATTGATGTCAGAAAATATCTTGGAAAAAGTGTAAAAGATGTTGAAGAAGATGAAACTAAAGTCAGAGCAACAAGATGTTTTGTATGCAGTATAACAAAAAGATATCTTCTTAATAAAATAGCGAGAGAACTAGGCGGAAAAAAATTAGCAATGGGCCACAATTTAGATGATGAATCAGAAAGCGTAATTATGAATATTTTCAGAGGCAATATAAAAATAGGATTAAGAACAGGTCCAAAGATTGGATTGATAACAGACAAGAAATTTGCACAGAGGATAAGACCTTTGTTTTTCTGCACAAACAAAGAAATAAAAAAATATTCTGAAATAAAAAAATTTTCAATAATCTATGACCCCTGCCCCTTTTCAACATTTGCATACAGAAGAACTGTCAGAGGGTGGTTAAACAAATTTGAAGAAAAAAATCCTAAAGTAAAAGAAAACATAGTAAAATGGTTTATGAAAAAACTTCCTGAATTAAGGAATAACATCAAAACAACAGGAAAATTAAATTATTGTAAAATATGTGGAGAACCAACTAAAAGAGATATCTGTAAATTCTGTGAAGTAAAAGAAAAAATATGATTATTTCTTAAATTTAACAGCAGTTCCATAAACAAGAACTTCTGCAGCACCCTGCATGACTTGAGAAGTTGTCATTCTCATGCAAACAATAGCATCTGCCTTAAGTTTTTTAGCTTCCTGAATCATTCTATTCATTGCTTGTTCTCTTGCTTCAGCAATCATCTCAGAATAGCCTTTAAGCTCTCCTCCAATCAATTGCTTTAAACCTGCAATGATATCCTTACCAATATGCTTTGCCCTTATTGTACTTCCTCTTACAACTCCTAAAACTGTTTCAACATTTTTTTTAGGAATATTTTCAGTTGTGCTTATTATCATCTTTAATTTACTGAAATAGTCTTTATTTAAAAAAGTATTGTAATATATTTATTTCAGACTATAAAAGTATATAAGCAGTTTATTGTTTAAAACAGATATGAGTGAAGAATTTGAAATAAAAAAAGCGAGAGAATATATAGAAAAAGAATTATATTCTGGAATAGAATTTTTAGCAAGTGGAGGTCAAGCTTTTATTTTTCTAAAAGATTTTGATGATTATAAAATAATAATTAAATATTATAAAAATGATTATGAGCTTGAAAGAAAAGATCTTATTTCTGATTTGAATTATCATATCAATAAAATTGATTTAATAAAACTAGAACATGACAATATCATGAAAATTCTTAGAGTGCATGAAGAATTAGGAATAATGGAACTGGAATATTGCGGAGAATATACTTTAAATGAAAGCATACTTACAAAGTTTTCAGAAGATAATTTGACAACTTTTTGGCATATTTGCAATGCAATAAAATATCTAGTTGAAAGACAATTATCATTTACTGATTTAAAATTAGAAAATGTATGTCTTTTCAAAGGAAAAAATAAACCTAAATTAATTGATACAGACACACTAGTGGACATAACAAAACAACCTTACGAAAAAGGTTTTTATTCTCCAGGGTACACGGATCCTAAATCAGTCCTTTATGATATCACAAATAAAAAATTCAGATTTGATGAAAAAAGCGATATCTTCAGTTTAGGAGTTATACTTTATAATGTTCTACAAAGAAGAGGATTATTTGATTTAAATTTATTCACACCTTGGTTTGTATTTAAAAACCATATTGATGCAATAAATAACTTAATTAAAAATGGAATCCCTTATAAAAATATCAGAAATATAAAAAATGAACATTTTAAAGAATTGATAACAGAATCAATCAATGTGAATGGAAACAGACCAAGCATTGATGATTTTATAGATAAATTTGAACAAATTATTCCGAAAAAAATCAGAAAAATTATTAATAATTTAAATATAAAATAAAAAAACTAAATACCAAAAGCATCTGTAAACTCTCTTAACTTTCTTAAAGACTGAAGAAACTTATAACCTTTATCAGTCATTGCAATCTTTTGCTTATCTTTTTCCTGAGAGTATTCAAGAAGTTCTTTAGACATCAGCTCATCAAGATAATCTTTCATCTTTCCATGAGATAAATTAGATTTATACAATAAATGAGTTGGCAGGATATTTCCACCTTTAGATTGAACAGCTATCAACATATCATAAATAATATCCTGCTTATTTCTTCTCATGATTTTAAAACCTTAATTAAAGTTATTAAAAATAAAACAAAACCTAAAAGCTGAGTCACATTTGCTGAAATGTATAAAACATGAAAAATTGAAGATAATAAAAACTGCAGATGTGCAAGGAATAACATCAAAAATGCAAAAAACACGCAAAAAGCACTTATTTTTTTCTTTTGTAAAAAATTAACAAAATAAGTTAATGCAAGCATCAAAGTAATTATGCTTGTTGTAACATAAAAACTCATAAAATAACTTGAACTAAAGAATATCAAAACAAAAGGCATCAAATAAAGCAAGATAACAATTCTTGCATTATAAATCCTGTTAGCAACAATAAAAAAAGTCAGAAAAGCAAATATTGTTGACATAATATGAAGACCATATCCAATATAAAAAATAAGAGGATCTGGGTAAATATTAGCAACTATTCTTGCAACAAAACTAAAACCTAAAGCAAGAAATGCAATACTCCAAGCAACATATCTTAATCTTTTAATAACAAACCATGCTTTGACAGATACGAAAGTAATCAAAAGAGATACAATTATGCTTATTGTCGCAAAGATAATATCAATATTTAAAAACCAATCTGGATTATTTATAACTACAGATACCATATTATTGCTTAAAGAGTGGCAACTTTTAAAGATTTCGTATTTTTAATCTAAAAAACCACTAAAATTAGTATCAAAAAAGTAATAAAAAAATAAAAAATTAATTTGTTAGTTGTATGTTTTCATTCCCTTCAACAACAATTTCTGCTTGTTGCAGTGCCATCATGTTTTTTTGAAACTCTTCAAAATCAACAGCATTTTGCTTGGCTTCATCAGGTATAACAATATTAGCTGGCTGATTAATATCATACATGTTTAAAGTCTGCATAGAACTCATTGTTATATTTTGAAAAGACATATCATAACTTGTATCAACAAAATCAATCATATAATTATCCTTATCAATGTAATATACTAATTTAAAATTCTTAAAAGAATCAATTATCTCGCTAATGTTACCTTGAGGAAGCTGGTTATTTTTCTTAATAAAAGAAGTTAAAACTTTTTCGTCAGGAATAATTTCTGCAAAATAATATTCTTTTTCATCTTTGGTCACTTCCTTAAAATTAACTTCTCCATCTTTCAAAAAATCAGCAAAGTATTTTGCTTGATCTTGATTCTCAAACAAATCTTCTTCCATTTTTATTTTAATCCATTGATCCATACTTTTGGTGTAAATCCATTCACCATCAGCATAAGTTTCTAAAGGCATTTTTAAATCTTGATTTTTGATTTCTGCTTCTCCTATTATTGATATTTTTTTAGCAGCTCTATCAATCATTCCTGTTGCTTTCAGGGACATATCCATATTTTGATCAGATCCTTGAATAGCAATCTCGCTAGTCATGTCAAATTTCATAGAATTTATATTTTCATTAACCTGCATAATCTTTTCCAAAAGCTGTTCATCTAACAACTCATTATCTCCAGAGATTTGAGTGCATGCAACACCCAAAATAAGCAAAAATAAAACACCAAAAATTTTTAATTTCATTTTTAATTCCCTCCCAAATATTGACAATATAACAGGTTTTATTTAAAAAGTTTTCTCAATTATGTATTTTATTTAATTAATTTAATTAATCAGTTATTATAATTATTTAACAACACAAACAGGCTTTTTATCTATGAATTTTAGAATACAATCAACTGTTGTGTCAAGAATCCGTTCAAGAGCTTCCTGACTATAAAAAGCAATATGAGGTGTGAATACAACATTATCTTTTGATAAAAGCTTATAATCTGTTTCAAGAATTTTTTTTGTTTCAGAATATTTTGCCTTATGTAAAAATTGCTTTTCTTCTTTAATTAATTTTTCCCCCTCTATAACATCTAATCCTGCTCCGCCTATTTTTTTAGAATTTAATCCATTAAGCAATGCTTTTGTGTCAACAACACCACCTCTCGAAGTATTAATAATAATCACTCCTTTTTTCATCAAATTTATTGTTTTAGAATTAATCAAATGATTAGTCTGTTTGGTATAAGGAATATGAAGAGAGATAATATCTGATTTTTTTAATACCTCATTTAAATCAGCATACTTAAAACCCATAACTTCTGCAAGAAAATGATTAGGGTACATATCATATGCAAGAACATTCATCCCAAAACCTTTTGCAATTCTTATTACGTGCAAACCAATCTTTCCAGCACCAATAACTCCTATTGTCTTATCCATCAGATCAAAACCTTTTAAGCCTTTGATTGAATAATCTCCTTTCTGAATCCTGACATAAGACTTATGAACTTTTCTTGATAAAGCAAGAATAAGAGCAAAAGCGTGTTCTGCAACAGTATTTTCACCATAAGAAGGAACATTACAAATAGTTATTTTTCTTTTTCTTGTTTCTGCCATATTGATATGATCATAACCTGTTGATCTTGTAACAATCATCTTAAGCTTAGGAAGCTTAGAAAGAATCTTTTTATCAATCTTTGAATAAATAAAAGTGCTTATTATATCAAAATCCTTGATTTTAGAAACATTTGTTAAATTAAGAGTTTCATTAAAAAACAAAAGCTTGTGACCTTTAAGTTTTTTCCTGAATAATCTTTCTTCCCATTTTTCAATTTCAAAAAAAGCAATTTTCATTATTTAACTTAGTATACTGAAAAGTTTAAAATGATTTAACACCACTCAATAGTTGCGAAAGTTTTATATATTGTTGGCTTTTTTATATGAATATGTCTGAAGAATGTAATTTAAATAATAGAATTAATGGAATTCATAATAATTTAAATGAATGGTGTGAAAGACCTATTAGAATAGTAAATACAGTAGGACTAAAACATATTGTTGAAGATTTCATGGAAATAGCAAAAGAAGTTGATCCTGAAACAAAGTTATTTGATGAACTAAATATTTTAACTGACAGAGTTAATAGATGCGTTGGAGTTAATATGAGTTATTTTCAAAAATATTATCCACAAATTATTGAACAATATATTAAAACATATAAACAAATAAAAAAAATTATGAATCCATTCAAATATGCCCAGAATCAATTATATAATAATACAGAAAAAAAGATAAACAAACCATTTAATCATTAAATTCTTCTAAAGCTTTTTTCTGTTGTTTATTCAATTTTTTAGGAACAGAAATATCAACATGAACAAACAAATCTCCAACATTATTAAATCTTAAATCAGGCAGACCTTTTTTAGATAAAGTGAAAATAGTTCCTCCTTGCGTACCTGCTGGAACTTTATAATATGTTTCACCATCAACTAAAGGAATATCTATCTTGCCTCCAATACAAGCAATTGAAAAAGGAATCTTAACATCACAATGCAAATCATTGCCATCTCTTCTAAATCTTGAATCTTGTTTTACCCTAATAACAACATAAAGATCTCCTGCACCACCAGGAAGCCTTTCACCTGCTCCCTGAACTCTTAATTTAATTTCATCTTCAACACCTGCAGGAATCTTAACTTCAATTTCTTTATCAACTATAATAGTGCCTTTACCTTTACAAGTCCTGCATTTGCTTGTAATTTCTTCACCAGCACCACCACATTTATTACAAGTTGAAGAAGTAACAAAAATACCAAAAGGAGTTTGACGAGATTGCTTAATTGTGCCAGAACCATTACATTTAGAACAAGTTTCAGTTTCTCCACCTTTTCCGTCACAATCAGGACAAACATCTTGTTTTGTAACATCTAAAATTCTTTTAGTTCCATTAAGAACTTCTTTCAAATCAACAGTAACTTCTGCAATCAAATCATTGCCTCTGGCTCTTCTTTTTCTTCTTCTGCCTAAACCACCAAAACCAAAACCAGAAAAAATATTATCAAATATATCATCAAAATCAAAACCCTGACCAGCAAAATCACGATAATTAAAACCAGAAAAATCACTATCAGCAGTTCCAAATTGATCATATTGTTTTCTTTTCTCAGGATTTCCAAGAACAGCAGCGGCTTCACTCACTTCTTTAAACTTTTCAGCAGCATCTTTTTCTTTACTTATATCAGGATGATATTTTTTAGCTAATTTTTTGTAAGCTTTCTTAATCTCTTCCTGCGATGCGTCTTTACTGACGCTAAGAATCTCATAGTAATCTTTTGACATTTTATAGCTTAATTTTTTAAATTGCTTAAAAGCTTATTGGTTGATTTTTAAAATTTAAAAAAAAATAAAAAACAAAATAAAAAAATAAAAAATTAATTTTTATCTTTTTCTTCAGCCTCTGTATCATGAACATTTCCCGCAGTTTCATCAGGCTTGTTTTGCTTTTGTCCTGCTTTTGATGCCTGCTGTTGCTGATACATAGAAGCACCCATCTTCTGAGCAAGCTGACTTATCTCATCAACTAAAGACTTGATCTTAGCAACATCTTTTTTCTCAACAGCAAGAAGCTTTTTCAGTTCATCAATCTTATCCTTAACAGGCTTGATTGTTTTTTCATCAATCTTATCTTTATGTTCTTCCAGCATTTTTTCTGTAGAATAAACAAGAGTATCTGCCTGATTAATTGTTTCAACTTCTTCTTTTCTTTTCTTATCTTTGTCTGCAAATTGCTCTGCTTCTTTCTTCATCTTTTCAACATCAGCTTCATTTAATTTATTAGGAGCAGTTATTTGCATGCTTTGCTCTTTACCAGTTGCCTTATCTTTAGCAGAAACATTCAATATACCATTTGCATCAATATCAAAAGTTACCTCGACTTGAGGAACACCTCTTGGTGCAGGTGGAATTCCTGTTAAAGTAAATTCTCCAAGCAATTTATTGTCATTAGCCATAGGTCTTTCACCCTGAAAAACCTTAATAGTTACAGCAGGCTGATTATCAGAAGCTGTACTGAAAACCTGACTTTTCTTAGCTGGAATGGTTGTATTTTTCTCAATAAGTTTTGTGAAAACTCCTCCAAGAGTTTCAATTCCAAGAGATAAAGGAGTAACATCTAACAACAAAATATCTTTAACATCTCCTGCTAGAACTCCTCCCTGAATAGCAGCACCCATTGCTACACATTCCATAGGATCAACTCCTCCTTCAATCTTTTTTCCAACCCATTCTTCAACCATCTTCTGAACAATAGGCATTCTTGTAGGACCTCCAACAAGAATAACTTTTGCAATATCCTTTGAAGAAAGTTTTGCGTCGTCTAAAGCCTGATCAATACTTTTCTTGCATTTTTTAACAAGAGGCTTAACAAGCTCTTCAATTTTTGCTCTTGTAAGGGTCATCTGTAAATGCTTTGGACCTGAATTAGTTGCTGTAATATAAGGAAGATTAATCTCTGTTTCAAGAACAGTGCTTAATTCAATCTTAGCTTTTTCAGCAGCTTCTCTCACTCTTTGCATTGCAGTATTGTCTTCATTAAGATCAACTCCTGTTTCATCCTTGAATTTCTTGACGATAAAATTAATTATCTCATTATCCATATCTGTTCCGCCAAGCTGAGTATCTCCTGAAGTTGATTTTACTTCAAAAACTCCGTCGCCAAAGTCCATGACAGTTACATCAAGAGTTCCACCACCAAAATCAAAAACAAGAATTTTCTGCTCTTTATCAGCTTTATCTATGCCATAAGCAAGACTTGCAGCAGTAGGTTCATTAACAATTCTAACAACCTCTAATCCTGCAATAGTTCCTGCATCTTTTGTTGCCTGTCTTTGATCGTCGTCAAAATAAGCAGGCACAGTTATGACTGCTTTGCTTACAGGTTCTCCAAGAAAAGCTTCAGCATCTTTCTTTATCTTTTGAAGAACAAAAGCAGAAATTTGCTGAGGAGAATATTCTTTGCCATCAATATTATATTTGAAATTAGTTCCAATCTTTCTTTTAGCACCAAATATAGTTCTTTGAGGATTGCTTACTGCCTGTCTTTTAGCAGGCTCTCCTACTAACATCTGACCATCTTTTGTAAAAGCAACTACGCTAGGGAATGCTTTACCATAAAGGCTTGCTCCTTCAGAGCTAGGGATTATCTTTGGCCTTCCAGCCTCAAGAACAGCGGCTGCGCTGTTGCTTGTACCTAAATCTATACCTATAATTTTTACCATTTTTATATACCTCCATCGTGATTTGCTTCAAAAAAAGAACAAGATCTAGGAAGATTTGTCGGATCACTAAATGCAATAAAATCTAGTTCCTTCTTTGTTTCAGGCAATGTACTTTTATTTTTTTCAATATATTTTTTATTCATACAGGCATCACTACAGTTAATACCTACCTTACAATGATATTTACATTTCAAACAATCTGTTTTTGGACCTGCGACAATAACTTTAGAATGCCTTAATACTTTATCATTAAGCATATAGCCTGTCTGAATTTCTTCAATTATTGTGCCTTCTTTTTCATCACTCTCTTTCTGAAGAATAACTTCATGCTTGAAAGGATCTGCTATTCCTTTAGAGCTTATCTTTTTCAGACCTTCATCTTCAAGAACTTTCATGAAATTCCTGAAAAGCATGACAATTCCTTCATGTTCTTTTTCATCAATATGTTTTAACATATTCTTAAAATCATCAACAACAGGAAGAAAAGCTTTAATCAAAGAAGCACTTGCGAATTTGCAAAGCTCTTGCTTTTCCTTATCTGTTCTTTTAATGTGATTTTCAAACTCTGCCTGAAGTCTTTTCAAAATATTTGTATTTTCTTCTAATTCTTTTTTTAGAGTTGATTGTTCTTCAATCTCATTATCCGCAGATTTTTTCTGTTTTTCTAAATTTTTATCTTTATTCATAATCTCACCTTGTTGACTTTAAATCAACAAAAAAGGTATTTGAATCAACTACTATATAAATGTTTCGGTTAAAAACGGAAGTTTTATAAATTATTGAAATAAACCCTGATAAATGGAGGTATAAAAAATGACAGAACAAGTAAATCTAAACATAATCGAAGGAGACTCGTTCTTTGCCCATGAAGCAAGCATAAATTACAATCCAACACAATTAACCCTTGACTTCAAATGCATAACCCCAAGAACCGATCCAAGAAGTAAAAAACCAAGTTTTCAATTAAAACATAATGTTGTAATGCTGGAACCCTGGCAGGCAAAAGCACTATTATCTGTCTTAAATGAAGCAGTACAAAAATATGAAAAAGATTTTGGTAAAATAAAAAAACCAAAAGCAATTGAAAAAGCAGAAAAAATAAGAAAAGACCACGCAACAACAACCAAAAATAAAACTGTAACACAAACACCAACATATTTTGGTTAATCTTAAAATGATAATCAAAAAAAAAATAACCATAATACAATACCATAAACCCCTAAGACACAACCTGAATGAAGAACTACAATGGTTTGGACAAAGTCTTGGTTTATTTGGAGAAAGAGATAAAGATAAAAGCTGTTTCAGAGTATTTCTTGAATTATTAAAAGCAGTGAAAGAACAAAAGATATTATCCAGCGACGAGTTAGCTTTGAAAACAGAATTAAGCAGAGGAACAATCGTACATCACTTAAATGAATTAATGAAAAAAGGAATAGTAATAACAGAAGGGAAAAAATATGTTCTGCGTGAAAGAGAATTATTACTTCTTGTAGATTCACTTGAAAAAGACTTTGAAAATGTCTTTGAAAGATTAAGAAAAAGTGCAGAAGTTATAGATAAAATATTGGAGTGAAAAAGAAATTGACTTATAATAATTTTCTTCCTAAAATATGTCTAATAATACCACTTTCATTAATAGTTGCAATTTTTTCTAAACCAAATAACTTTTTGTAATATTCACCTTTTTGATATCTTGACATATCTGCAGGATTGGAACTTGGTGGAGCAACATCCGCAGTTACATAATCAAAATCTTTTAATTCAGCTAATGCCGCAAATACTAATTTTTTAAGATTTGCAACACCTCTTGCTTCAGGCAGAATTGCAAGTTTAGTCATTTTAGCAATTCTTAAATTTAAAGGAAGATTTTGAGTGTTTAAAATCTCTGTCAAATCTGTCAAATCAATAACTGAAATTGTTCCTGAAGGTTTTCCATCATGAATTAATAAATAGTGATTTGATAATGAATCCCATTCGTTATACACCATCCTATCTTGTCTTGGAAAACATAATTCTTTTTCAAAAACAGATTGTCTGATTCTATAAATATGTCTTAAAAAATCAGGATCTTGTCTTGAAATCTGTTCAATTATTGAATTCATATTACTACTCGTTAGTAGGTTCCATTATAAAAAACTTTCTACATTTTTTATTTATTTAGAAATATATATGTCAAAATCAACAAAAGATTTATATAGTCATTGTATATACAATAGCCATATGGTAACAGAAATGATAACTGTAAAATTAGATAATAGATTTCTAGGAGATATTGATACAGTAGTAAAGAAAGAAGGATATCAAAATAGAACTGAATTTATCAGAAATGCACTTAGAGAAAAAGTAGAAGACTCAAAGCTAAAACAAGCAATGATAGAAATTGCACATTTGAAAGGAGCATCAAAAAAGAAAACAAATGATGAAGAACTACATAAAATCAGAGAAAAAGTCTTTAAAGAATTTGAAAAGCTTAAGTGAGATCTTCTGGTTTGTAATGTTTTGAAATATCTTCTAATTGCATGAAATGTTTATCTCTAGTAATTAATATAAAATCATTATCTCTTGCGATAATTGCATGAATTACATCTCCAGGAGGAATATTTCTTTCTTCCGCGATCTTCTTAGCTTCATCTTTTTGTTCTTTATTAAGAAAAACCTTTTCCAAAATATTTTCAAATGGTTTTATCATACCATTTATTTCTTCAAGTGAATAATTCATCTCTAACTCTCTGATTAAGAAATCAGAAACAACAATTATATCATTCTTTGCTTTTATTAAACTAAACAATTTCCAAGCATAATCTCCTAAAGGTTCTTTATTATATCCAAATCTGTCTTCATAAAGATCTATCCAGATTGCTGTGTCGATATAATACTTTTTCATCACATCAATTCAACAAATTATACAATTATATAATTTACTTATAAAAATCATTAAATTTTACAAGATTTTGGAAAATTAAGAAGAAGTGTAAAAATAATAGATAAAAAAAAATTAATAAAAATAAATTTTCTTCACAACAAAGAAAACTCCAAGACCGATTAAGATAACTCCTGCAATAATTAACATTGCAGTCCAACTTGAAGCTCCAGTAGCATCTTTATTGACGCTGAACAATCCTTTGAATGAACTAACAATTTTATCCCAAAAGTTTCCAGCTTCAATATTTACTTCTACATCTTCTTTAACTGTTTCTTCTGTTTGATCTTCTGAATCTTTAGTTTCTTGTGAATCTTTAGTTTCTAAACCAAAGTCTGAACCAGCAAATAAACCCCAAGCACTAACATCTTCTTGTGTTTTTGTTTCTTGCATGTTTCCACTAGCTGGAAAGAATTTCAAAGTTGCTAAACTCTTAGTTATTGAAATTCCTTCAACACTAATATCTGCTTGTTTATCATTATCTAAATCAAGAGTAATTGTTTCTCCCTCATTAAGTTCATATCTAATTCCATTAACAAGTAAAGTTGCTTTTCCATTATTTAATTGATAAACATTAACAGTTGAAGGCATTCTCTTTCTATTAACATCAAATCTTAACAAATCAAGAGGTCTGAAACTCATCTGAATTCCTTCAGCCCAAACATTAATTGTTTTAATTCTAGAACCTCCGCCACCGCCACCACCAGAACTTCCAGAGTTTCCTCCATTATTTCCACCAGTAATTACTAGTGGTTTAGTTATTTCTATATCTTTAGATGTGCTATCAGACTTACCCTGTGAATCTGTAACAGTTAAAGTTACTGTGTAAGTTTCTTTTGCAGTATAAGCATGATTAACAATTTTACCTTCTATAACAGCAGTGCCATCATCAAAATCCCATGAATAATTAGTTATGTCTTCATTACCATTTGGATCAGTAGATCCTGAAGCATCAAAAGTTGCTACTTGATTAGTATTTCTTGTACCTGGTGCAGTAAATGATGCAACAGGTGCAAGATTTAGTTTTTCACGAATATCTATTTCTCCAAGTAAATCTGCATCATAAGTCTGCGAATCTCCATTCTCATCAATGTAAATTATTTTACCTTTGGTTATGTTATAATCAACAATTGTTGCACCAATTAATTCAACATTGTCAAGATTTGAATTTGTAACAATTGAATTTTTTGCAGTAACATTTGTTAAAGTTGAATTAGTCAAATTAACTTCAGTAACATCAGTATCAGTAATTGTACTGTCAGTTAAATTACTGTCAATAACATCACTATCTCCATAAACAAAACTGTTGATTATTCTACTTGGATCAACATAAGCATCACTCAAAGTTGAATTATAACAGTAAGAGTCAATGTAAGTTACATTATTAAAAGTGCATAAGTGCAACTCGCTGTTGTCAACAGTGCTATTTGTTAAATCACTTGAATCAATAACACTTAAGCTAATTGTAGAGATTTCTTCAACAATAGTATCAATAACAAGACTTGAAGTTATTGTATTTGTACCTGTTAAAGTTGAACCATCTAAAACATTAGTTAAATTAAATGTTTTTTCATCATTAGAGTTGCTCATCTCACCAATACAAGCTACATAAACAGTCTGAGGAGAATCTAAAACTTGAGCTAAACCAGTAATAGTTCCACTATGACTTTTAGTAGTTGCACCTGCAAAGTTATTTGTCATATCTTCATAAGATAAGTCTGTTAAACACCATCTGCAAGTTGTGTCAACATCTGTATCAAATGTTAAATTAAAGTAAGTATATTCTAAATTGTAATCAGTTGAGTAAGTGTTTCCATTAACTTCATAATTGCTTTGTACAGGTAATGTTGTAACAGTAACTGTGTGACTGACATTAAAGTTGTTGTAATTGTTGCCAGTCAAATCTACAAACTCAAACTTAACAACATGAGGGCGGTCTAAAACAGTAAATAAATAATCCATTACACTGATATCTGAACTTGCAGGATTGCTTACAATCTCAACATCGTCAACATAAAGTTTTAAGTCTCCAGAGATTGGAGCATTTAAAGTTCCACTAATATCAACTTCATTATCCAATTCATCGATACTGATGTTTGTATTATCAAAATTACCACTATTATAAATTAAAGAAATCTGATTAGCACTTAGGGCATAATCATAAATAGCAACTTCATCAATATCTCCAACAAAACGATACATAGTACACTCATATTGACTACCAATCGCTGAATTTC
>CAZNAM010000013.1:0-17015 GCA_964571335.1 uncultured Methanosarcinales archaeon
ACAAATAGTATCTATTGCAAAAAAATTAATGGCAATACATACTGGAGAAAAATTTGTAGTTGTTGGGGAAGACAATACAATAATCTTGAAAAAATTAGAAATGTCTTCTTTTAAAGGTATTGATAAACTACTCAAAAAAACAAGAGATTTTACTAAAAAGAAAGGAATAAAAACAGCTGATGTGGAAAAAGCAATTAAACATGTTCGAAGAAAATGAGAGTTGTTATTGATACAAATGTGTTTGTCTCTGGAATTTTTTGGGAAGGAAATTTTTGTTCTCAAATTATAGAGAAATGGAAAAATAAAGAATTTGATTTAGTTAGTTCTATGGATATTCTGGAAGAATTTGTTAGAACCTTAAATAACTTCAAGATTCAAATGCCTAATAATATGATAGAAGAATGGAAAAATCTCATAATTGAAAATTCAATTTTGGTTGAGCCTACAATAAAACTTGATGTTATAAAAGATGATCCTGATGATAACAAATTTCTTGAAGCAGGAATTACAGGAAATGCAGGTTATATCATAAGCCAAGATAAACATTTATTGAAATTGAAAGAATATCTAGGAATAAAGATTATTAGTCCTAAAAAAGCTGTTTTATTGTTTTAGTATTTTTCAATTTATTTTTCGCTTTATTAGAAAGTTTTATCAAATATCTTGTTTTTTAATAAAATATGAAAGCAGTTATTATTGGTGTTTCTGACAGAAGTTCTCTTTGGAGGCATGGCTCTATAAAAGAAGAAGATTATCAGTCTTTTGTAAAAGAATATGCTCAGTTCTTAACAGATTTTTTTGATGATGTGATTGTAACTCCTGATGATGGTGTTTATACAGATATTGCAATAGAATTTGGAAAATTAAAAGGCAAAAAGCCGATTGCATTTTATCCTGATAAAGATACTTTTTATGGTTATGAGCATTTAGAAGCTAATTTTTCAAATTATGATTTAAGACCAATTGATGGAGATTGGTATAAGCTTAATGCTGATTTGACAAAACAAAGTCTGACAGTTATCTGTCTTGGTTTTTCTCCTGGTGTTTTGATTGAAGGTGCTTTTATCAAATATCATCAAAAATATGGTGGAAGAATAGATCCTTCTTTGAAGAATATCTTTTGGTTGATTGATGAAAGATGTATTGAGCAGAGATTACCAAAGACTTTTGAAGAGCAGATAAGTAATATTCATTATTATTCCAATCTCGATGAACTGAAGAAGTTGATAATCAAACAAAGGGAAGTTCTTAAAAAAAAAACAGTTAATTTTTAATACTTTTATTTATCTCATTCTTTTGGGTGATATTATGGATAAAGAAATTGGAAGAATTAAAAAAAATGAAACCATTGAGATTGTTGTGAAAGTTGATGATTTTGGCGGAAACATTGGAGTTACTATAAGAGAATTTGTTAAGAGTGATACTTATACTGGTTTTACAAAACAAGGTACAAGAATTCTTAAAACTCAATGGGATGATTTCAAAAAGATTTTAGAACAAGTTAATTTTGATTAAAAAATATTTTTATTTCTTTTTCTTTTATTTTTTCTTCTGAACTATGTTCATATTTTTCAGAAGTATCTTCACAAGAAACATCCAAAACATTTGCACCGACTTTTTCTTTTATGTTTTCAGCCCATTTTGTAAGCATTTTCTTAAGTGAAGAATCTGTTTTCAAAAATAATTTGATCCTATCCTGTTTTTGTAATCCTGATTTTTTTCTTAATGCTTGTATTCTTCTTGTTATTTCTCTGTAATATCCTTCTGCAAGAAGTTCATCATTCATCTCTGTGTTTATCTGTATTGTTCCATGCTTAAATTCAATATCAACATATTTTTTACCTTTTCCACTTTCAAGATTAACTTCTTTCACATTTGTCATTCTTTTAATTATTTCATTTAATTCTTCAACAGCTTTTTTCACATCTTCTTTATCAGAAACTATTCTTATTTCTTTTATTGGCCAACGCAAACTAATCTTAACCTTCTCCCTGCCAGCCAAAGTGGTCTGTATTATGTTTGCAATAACACTAAATTGTTCTTCTAATTCTTCATTTATCCATTTTTCTTCTGCTTTTGGCCAGCCACAAAGATGTACTGATTCTTCTTTCAAGTTTAATTCTTGTTTTAATGTCTGCCATATTTGTTCTGTTATGAATGGTGTTATTGGGGACATTAGTTTTAAGCATTCAATGTATGTTTTTGTTATTGTGTAAAGGATTCTTTTTTTCTCAGCATTATTTCCTGTTGAAGATGTTTCTCTTGTCATTTGTATATAATCTCTGCTTAAGGATAAGTATAATTCTTCTGCAATTTTTGGTGTTTCATTTACAAAATAATTATCATATTTGTCTGTCATTGATTTTATTGTCTTGTTTAATTTTGAGAATATGAATTTTTCTTCATGTCCAAAATTTTCTTCTATTTTTTCAATATCAAACTTTAAAGGATTTCCAAGTTCTTTTATCATCCCTAAAATTAAATTTTGAAGATTCCAAAACACTGTTAAATTCTTCATTTTTAATTTACAGTCTGCTTGATTATAATTTAAATCCAAACCAGGGTCTGCTCCGCTTATTGTATAATATCTTAATGTATCAGATCCATAATTGTCTATGACTTCTGCTGGAAGAATATAATTCTGTAATGATTTAGACATTTTTCTTCCTTGTGCATCGTTGATAAATCCATGCATGTATACTGCTTTGTAGCTTGGTTTTTTTATTGCAATCATTGATGCTACAAATAATAGGTTAAACCATCCTCTTATTTGGTCTTTTCCTTCTAGTATGAAGTCTGCTGGCCAGAATTCTTTAAACCAATCTTCTCTTGCAGGATAATCAAGACATGCCCAGGATGAAACTCCTGCATCTACCCATACATCAAGGATATCTGGAATTCTTTTCATCTCTTGTCCGCATTCACATTTTAATTTTATTTTGTCAATTTCAGGAATATGTAAGTCTGCTGGTGCTTTTTGTTTGCTTTTTTCTTCTAATTCTTTTACAGAGCCAATCACTTCATATTTCTTGCATTTCTTGCATCTCCATATTGGTGCAGGACATCCCCAGTATCTTTGTCTTGTAACTCCATTATCTCTTAAGTTTTCTAACCAAGAATCAAATTGTTTCTCTCCAGCCCAATCAGGCACCCATTTTATTTTTTTGTTCAGTTCTCTCATTTTTTCTTTCAAATCTTCTATTTTGAAGAACCATTGTTTTGTTGTTCTGAATATTACTGGGCTTTTGCATCTCCAGCAGTGTGCGTATTCATGCTCTACTGGATTTGATGCTACAAGAATTCCTTTTTCATCAAAGTATTCTATGAATTTTTTATCATCTTTTTTTGCAGTCCATCCTGAAAATATTTTCATTTCTTCAGGAAATACTCCGTCTTCTTTCAGATTGTTGAATGGGAGTATTTTATTTTCATATCCTACTTCATAATCTTCTGGTCCGCATCCTGGTGCACAATGCACTAATCCTGATCCTGATGTTGCATCTACATATTTATCACTTAAAATAATTGTAAACGCATTTAGTGATTTCTTTTTTATTTTGTCATAAACTTCTTTCAATTCAGAATATAATGGCTGTTCATATTCAAATCCTTTAAGCTTTTCTCCTTTTATTGTTTCAATTACTTTGTATTTTTTTTCAGCAACTCCTTGTAAGAATAATCCTGCTAATTTTCCTGCTATTATCCATGTTTCTCCTTCAACATCTACTTTCACGTATTCTTCATCAGGATTTACCATTACTGCAAGATTGAAAGGTATTGTCCAGGGAGTTGTTGTCCAAATTATTAAGTATTCATTTTTTTTATTTTTTAGTTTGAATTTTAAGAATATTGATTCATCTTTTATTGTTTTATACTCAAGTTCATGTTTGGCTAATGCTGTTCCACACTTTGCACACCAATGCATTGTTTTTTCTCCTTCATAAAGTCTTTTGTTTTCATGTGCTTTTTTGATTAGCCACCATTCACTTTCTATGTAAGAATTATCTAATGTCATATATGGTCTTTCAAATCCCATCCAGATTCCTATCTTTTTGAAGTCTTCAACCATTATGTCTTTGTTTTCAACACACAATTTTTTGCATTCATCTATGAATTTCTTTACTCCAAATGTGGGGATTTCATCTTTATTTTTGATTCCAAATTTTTTTTGTACTGCATGTGCTGTTGGCAGTCCATGAGTATCAAATCCTGCTCTGTCCCATACATTAAATCCTTGCATTCTTTTATATCTTAATAAAGAATCTCGCAATGATTTTCCCCATGCAGTTCCTAAATGTACTTTTCCAGAAGTATATGGTGGTCCATCTAAATAATAGTATTTTTTTCCTTTCTGGGTTTTTTCTTTAGCTTTTTCATATGTTTTGTTCTCTTCCCAGAATTGTAGCACACTTGGTTCTACTGTTTTAGGATCATATCTCATAATTCTTCTGAAAAACAAAGACTATTTTAAAAATGTTATTGTATAATTTTAAGCTGTTTTTTGTTATTTTATACTTATCTCATGGTAATCTTTTTAAAACAAAGCTAATTAAATTGGTTTTATGGCTGATAAACCAGTTAATAAGGGATTAACTGTTAAAAAGGAAGAAGATCTTTCTAAGTGGTATACAGAGGTTATCCAAAAAGCAGATTTAATGGATTATACTGACGTATCTGGTTGTATAGTTTTCAAGCCTTATTCTTATGCTATGTGGGAAGTTATTCAAAGATATGTTGATGACAGATTCAAGAAAATTGGTATTAAGAATGTTTATTTTCCTTTATTTATTCCTGAAAAAAATTTTAACAAAGAAAAAGAGCATTTTAAAGGTTTTTCTCCGGAAGTTGCATGGGTAACTCAAGCAGGCAATACTGATTTGCAGGAAAGACTTGCTATAAGACCAACTTCTGAAACAATCATGTATCCTTCTTTTTCAAAATGGATTAGTTCTTGGAGAGATTTGCCTTTAAGAACAAATCAATGGTGTAATGTTGTTAGATGGGAATTTAAGAATCCTATTCCTTTTATGAGGACAAGAGAGTTTTTGTGGAATGAAGGGCATACTGTTTTTGCTTCTAAAGAAGAAGCTGAAGCAGAGAAAGATCAAATTATTGGCATTTATCTTGATGCAATGAAAAATCTAATGGCTATTTATGGTTCTCCAGGAATGAAATCTGAAAAAGAAAAATTTGCAGGAGCAGTTTATACTTGTTCAATTGAAAGTTTTTTACAGACAGGAAAAGCTATTCAGGGACCAGATTTTCATCATGATGGCCAAAATTTTGCTAAGGCGTATGATATTAAATTTCAGGATAAAGATGGAAAAACTCAATATGCTTGGCAAAATACTTGGGGTTTCACAACAAGAATGCTGGGCGTTATGTTTATGATGCATGGTGATGATAAAGGATTGATAATTCCTCCAAATATTGCTCCAACTCAATTAATGATTGTTCCTATTTTTAAAGAAGATAATAAAGATGAAATTATAAAAAAAGCTGAAGAGATTAAGAAAAAATTATCTAAGTTCAGAGTTGATGTTGATGTCAGAGAAGAATATACTCCTGGATGGAAATTTAATGAATGGGAACTTAAAGGAATTCCTTTAAGACTTGAACTTGGTCCTAAAGATATTGAAAAAGAGCAGGTTGTTTTTGTTAGAAGAGATTCTGGTGAAAAGATTCCTGTTAAATTTGCTGATGTAGTTAAACAAGCAGATTTGGTTTTGAAAGACATTCATGCTAATTTATACAAAAAATCAGAAAAAATTTTCAAAGATGCTGTTGTTGAAGTTAGCTCTTTTGATGATTTGAAAGAAGTTATTGCAAATAAAAAAATGGCTATTGCTCCTTTCTGTAATAATCCTGATTGTGAGGATTTGATTAAAGAACATTCAGGCGGAGCTTCAACTAGAAATATTCCTTTTAATAAAAAAGTTAAGAAAGGCACAAAATGTATTTATTGTGACAAGGAAGCAAAAGTTATGGCTTATATAGCTAAAAGTTATTGAATGGAGGAAATTAAAATGGTAGAAGGATATTGTATGAAGTGCAAACAAAAAAGAAAGATGAAAGATGCTAAAGCTGCAAAAATGGCTAATGGAAGAGATTGTGTTAAAGGTGTATGTCCTGAATGCGATACAAAGATGTTTAAGATTGGCAAGATGAATTAATTTCTTTCATTATTTTTTTTCTTTTTTGATTTTCTAAAATATAATATTTTACTCCAAAAGTTTTTTAAATCAAATAAAAACAATATTCTATTAATGCACTTATGGGGCTGTGTGTTAGCTTGGCTATGCTACGAGCCTTGGGAGCTTGTGACCCCGGTTCGAATCCGGGCAGTCCCATTTTTTTATTCTTACTTTTTGATTTTTTTTACTTCTTTTTTTATCAGTCACCTTTAGGTGGCTTTACCTGGCTTGCCAGGTGGGAAGCTGGGCAGTCCCAGTTTTCTTTTCTTTTGATTTTTTTCTTTTTTCATTTCTTTTTTTTCTTTTTGTTTTTGTTTTTGTTTTTTCTTTCTTTTTTATGTTATTTTTTCATCAAAAAATATCTCAACACCAAAACATTTAAATATCACCTCTTGAATATATGCTATTATTAACACATTATAAACAAAAATTCTCGAGGAGATATTAATGAATGAAAATTTGAAAAAGGGGACAACAACTGTAGGTATTGTATGCAAAGAAGGTATTGTTCTAGCTGCTGATAAAAGAGCTACTGCAGGTTTTGTTGTAAATAAAAAAGCTCAGAAAATATTTGAGATTGCTGATAATATGGCAATAACCATGGCTGGTTTAGTTTCTGATGCTCAGTTATTGACAAAGGTTATCAAGGCTGAATTAAAGCTTAAAGATATTCAGACTAATAGAAAAAGCACTCTTAAAGAAGCTGCTAATATGTTAGGAGGTCTTCTTTATTCAAACTTAAGAAAGCCAAGCATGATTCAAAGTATTGTTGCTTTCTTGCTTGCAGGTTATGACAAAGAAGGAGGACACTTATATGATTTAGGTGTTGATGGTTCTGTTACTGATGTTGATGATTATGTTTCTGATGGTTCAGGCAGTGTTTTTGCATTAGGTGTTCTTGAATCTCAATACAAAAAAAACATAAATTTAGCTGATGGGGTTAAATTAGCACTCAAAGCGATTAATGCTGCATTAAATAGAGATACAGCAACAGGTAATGGTGTTGATGTTTGGACTCTTACAGATAAAGGTATAAATAAAGTTATACATAAGGAGCTAATAATTAGTATTGAATAATTTTTTTCATATTTTTCTGGTAAATAAACAAAATGGCAGATATTATTAAAGAGATTTTGAAATTAGTGCCTGAGAATAAAATCAGCGAAGCTGGTTATGAAGGTGCAAATATTGTATTGTATACAAAAGATAGAGAGTTTTTTCTAGATAATAAAGGAGCCATTAAAAAAATTGTTGATGAGTTTAAGAAGAGAGTTGAATTAAGACCTGATCCTGCAATTTGTATTCCTCCTGAAAATGCTGAAAAGGAAATTAAAAAAATTTTGCCTGAAGAAGCAGGTATTAGTAATATTTTATTTGATCCTCAAAGAAGTGTTGCAACTATTGAAGCTGAAAAGCCAGGGTTAGCTATTGGAAAGCAAGGTTCTTTATTAAGAGAAATAAGAGAGAAAACTTTTTGGGTTCCTCTTGTCAGAAGAACTCCTGCTATCAGGTCTCAGATTATAGATGATATTCGTAAAGTTCTTTACATCAATAGTGATGAAAGAAAGAAATTTCTTGATAAAGTTGGACATAGAATTTATGATGGATGGATTAGAGAGAAAAAGAGTGAGTGGGTTAGAGTTACTCAGCTTGGTGCTGGAAGACAGGTTGGTAGAAGTGCTATTCTTTTGCAGACTCCTGAATCAAGAGTTTTGATGGATTGCGGTATTAATGTTGCAGGAGAAGGTACTGATGCTTATCCTTTTCTTGATGCTCCTGAATTTAATATCGAACAGCTTGATGCTGTTATTTTAACTCATGCTCATCTTGATCATTCTGGTTTTATTCCTTATCTTTTTAAGTATGGTTATAGAGGTCCTGTTTATTGTACAGAGCCTACAAGAGATGTTGCTGCTCTTCTTGCTCTTGATTTTATTAAGATTATGAAGAGTGAAAATAAAGATCCTATTTACGATGCTGATCATGTTAAGGAAATGGTTAAGCATACTATCTGTCTTGATTTTGAAGAAGTTAGTGATATTACTCCTGATGTCAGGCTTACTTTATACAATGCAGGTCATATTTTAGGGAGTGCTATGGCCCATTTACATATTGGTAATGGTCTGCATAATCTTCTTTTCACTGGTGATTTAAAGTATGGTAAAACGATTTTATTAGACCCTGCAATTACTCAGTTTCCAAGATTAGAAACTGTTATTATGGAATCTACTTATGGTTCAAGAGGAAATATTTTGCCTCCTCAAAAAGATCAGGATGATTATTTGAAAAAATTAATCAAGGATACTATTTTAAGAGGTGGCAAGGTTTTAATGCCTGTTCTTGGAGTTGGTAGAGCTCAGGATATGATTGTTCTTATAGAAAATATGGTTAGAACTGGTGAGATAAAAGATATTCCTGTTTATATTGATGGCATGGTTTGGGATGTTACTGCAATTCATACTGCTTATCCCGAATTTCTTAATAGTATTATTAGAAAACAGATTTTTCATAAAGATCAAAATCCTTTTTTAAATCCTATTTTTAAAAGAATTGGTAGTAATAAAGAGAGAATGAATCTTTTAGAAAATCATGGTCCTTGTGTTATTCTTGCAACAAGTGGTATGCTTGTTGGTGGTCCTTCTGTTGAATATTTAAAGTATCTTGCTGACAATCCAAAAAATACTTTGATTTTTAGTTGTTATCAAGGTCCTGGCAGTTTAGGTTCAAGAATTTTATATCAAGGTGAAAGAGAATTAATGTTTAAGAATGGTAGAAAATCAGAAGTTGTTCCTTTAAAGATGGAAATTGCAAAACTTGAAATTACAGATCATAGTGATAGAAAGCAATTAATGAATTTTGTTTTTAAGCTTCAGCCAAGGCCTAAGAAGATAATTCTTCAGCATGGTGAAAGTTCTAGTGTTCTTGATCTTTCAAGCAGTATTCATAAGCAGATGCGTATTGAAACTATTGCTCCTAAAAATCTTGAAACTATGAGATTGAAATGATTTGTTTAATTTTTCATTATTTTATCTCTTTTTCTTTCGAAATGTTTTTAAATATCATTTTGTTAATTCTTTTAAAAGGAGGGGTTTTAATGAAAAAAGTAATTTTGTTCATAATTTTATTCTTTTTATCAACTACTTTAAGTTTTGCTCTTGATCAGACAATGGCATTTCAAGGAGATGCTTTATTAAATGGAGCAGCAATCAACAATGGAAATTTAACTGTCACTATTTTTGATCAGGTAACAGGAGGAAATGCAGTTTATAATGAAACTTTTGTTAATATTATAAATGAGGGTAGATTTGATGTTTTATTAGGTAATTATACTGTTGCTAATGAACTTTCTCTTGATTGGGGTTATAATCAGTTTTATTTTATAGATGTTGAAATTAATGGAAATAAAGTTACAACAGAAAGGCAAAGATTTCAGAATGGTATTCAATCAGGTTTATTTATTAATTCAACAGGTCCTGCTTTTTCAATGAGAACTTCTGTAGCAGATAATAGATATAGTGTTGCTTTTGGTAATAATAATAATGTATCGGGAGATTATGGTTTTATTGGTTCAGGTGCATCAAATAAAATCACTTCTACTTATTCTGTGATAGGTTCAGGTGCTTCAAATAATGTTGTTTCTGATTATTCTGTTATTGGTGGAGGTCAATCAAATAGTATTTCTGATGGCACTGTTACTCATACTGTTATTGCAGGAGGTCAGAGTAATTATGTTGAAGGTGCATATGGTGTGCTTGTTGGTGGTCAGAGTAATAATGTTTCTGCATCTTATGGTTTTATTGGCGGAGGAACAAATAATATTATAACTACTTCTGGTGGCCAGGGTTATGGAATTATAGTAGGAGGAACTTACAATGATGTTTCTAATGATTTTGGTTTTATTGGAAGCGGTCAGAATAATGAAGCGACAGGCACTTATGCCGTTGTTGTTGGTGGAGGAGGTTCACTTATTCAGCCATGGCTTGCAAATATTGCTTCAGGACAGCATGCAGTAGTTGTTGGTGGTCAGGGTAATTTAGGTGCAGGTGATGGAAGTTTTATTGGCTCTGGTTATGCAAATAACGCTTCAGGAGGATATTCTACAATTGTAGATGGATATGAAAATACTGTTTCAACAACTTATGATTTTATTGGAACAGGTCAAAATAATTTCATAAATCAATCCTTTTCTTCTATTGTTAATGGTAAGGAAAATAATAATACAGGTGAATTTTCTTTTATTGCAGGAGGATATTTAAATAACTTAAATGGTGATTATTCTTCAATTCTTGCAGGAGATAATTGTCAGGCGATAGGTAATTACAATGTTATTTTAGGAGGAGGAAATATTACTATTGATAATGGTATTGCAGGAGATTCTACTGATTTTAATTTAATTTTTGGAGAGAATTATACGTCAGGAATAGATAATCTTGTTGGTTTTTTTGATGGAATAATAAGATCTGGTTTGTTTAGGTTTAATACAGATAATACAACAAATACATCAAGAACTTTAATTGTTGGTATTCCTGGTGATGTTACAACAGGTAATGGTGCTTTTTTATCTGCTTCAGGATTGTGGAATGATGGTTCTTCTAGAACATTCAAAGAAGATTTTCAAGACATTGATAAAGAAGAAGTTTTAGATAAGATATCTTCTTTAGAGATTAAAAATTATAAGTATAAAGGAAACAACAATGCAAGACACATAAGTCCTTTTGCTGAAGACATCTATTTTACTTTTAATATTGGTGAAACTCCAAAATATTTGGCAGCATTAGATGTTGCAGGTTTAAGTATTGTTGGCATTCAACAATTAGCAAAAGAAAATGAAGATCTTAAGAATAAAATTGGCGAGCTTGAAAAAAGACTTGAAAAACTTGAACAAAAACAAGAGTTACAATGAAAAAATTAATTTTTTTTATGTGTTTAACAATATTTTTTGTAGGAATATCTTTTGCTTATTCAGGAACATCTGGAACTTATGAGTGGAGGTTTTTTGTTGGTGATTTTGAGAGTAATGCAACTTCAGGTAATTATGATATTAGAGTTAATGCAGGAGATTATCCTGCTGATAATTTTACAAGTGCAGGGTATACAGGATATGTTCAAGAATATGATCTTGAGTCTTCTTTAAGTGTTTCTCTTATCAGTCCTTCTGATGGATCAAGCACTTTGAATACATCTATTTTTTTTGATTATACTTTGATTTCTCCTGTTTCAGTAAACTGTTCTTTGTTTATAGATGGAAATAATGTTGATACAAATAATAATTTAACTTCAGGAGATCACAATTTTACTCAAACATTAACTCCTGCATTATATTCATGGTATGTTAATTGTACAAATGGAACAGAAACTGCTTTAAGTGATACTTGGTCTTTTATAATTACTTCTCCAAGTCCACCTCCGCCGTCAGGATCAGGAGGGGGGGGTGGAAGCAGGTATTTTACAGGAATGTATTCTATTTCAATAGAACCACTTTGCATAAATAATCCTTCAAATATTTTTTTAAGTCCGCCTGTTAGCGGATTTATTTCTGTATTTTATGAACAAAATGGTATTTGGATCGGTGAAGAAATAATTTCTGTTAAAGGGGGATTAGGTTTATTCACACCAATCAAGCCAGGGAAATATTTGTTTCAATTTAAATTAAATGGAATAGAACAAGATAGTTTAACTACAATTGCAAATGTTTGTGAAGATGCATCAATTTCACAGAATAAAAAAATTATTAATGATGAAAAAGATAGAAATAATATTATTGAAACTCCTGATAAAATTGAAGAAGATTCTTCATCAGAAAAATCAGATGAGACATTAATAAATAATAAAATTAATTTGTTTTCAAAATTAATAATTCCTTTTGTTATTTTGGCAATAATCATATTCTGTGTTATTTTGTTTTCTTCAAAAAAACATTTATATAAATCAACAGATGTCATGCAAAATAAAGAATTTTCAAAAAAAGTTGAATCAATCACAAAAAAAAATATTAAAAATTCAATTACTGATTTAGATTCAGATATTGATAGGATTCATGGTGAACTTGCTGAATTAAAAAAGAGGTATAGGTTTTGAAATGAAAAAAAAGACTTTTTGGATTTTATTAATTGTTTGTTTAATTTTGATTTACATATTTTTTTTTAATAAATCTCAATGCAATCCTGATGTTTGTGTTGGTAAAAGCAGGGTTTTTTGTAATAATAATAAAATTGTTAATCTTACTTTTGCTTGTATAAATGGGGGATGTCAGGTTTTTACTAACAATTCTTTTGATTGTGATTCATTGACAGAAAGGTCTTGTTTAAATAACACGGCAGTTTCTTTAAATAAATATTATTGTATGAATCTTGCTTGTGTTAGTGAGTCAAAAATAGAAATTTGTGAAGGAAAAGATACTTGTATTGAGGGTTATTGTAAATTTAGCTGTGGTAATGGTGTTATTGATGAAAAAGAAAATTGTGAAAATTGTCCTGATGATGTAAAATGCAAACAAACTGAAAAATGTGTTGAAGGAGTTTGTGTTATTGATGAACAATTTATTAAAGTTTGTAGGAGTGATGAAGAATGCAACGATGATAATCCTTGTACGGTAAATTCTTGTGATAAACAAAAAGGAAAATGTTCAAACGAATTCATAAAAGATTTAGTTCCTTCTTTTTGTTGTTCATTTGATAATGATTGTGATGATGGAGAAGTTTGTACTAAAGATTTATGTAATGAACATAGATGTCAGCATACAAAATTAGAAAGTTGTTGTAAATCAGATATTGATTGTGATGACAAAAATGTTTGTACAGAAAATTCTTGTAGAGAAAATAAATGTATATCCAAATATAAAATTTCATTGTCAGATATTTGTTGTAACAGGGATGAGGATTGTGGTGACAAAAATATTTGCACTATTGATTTTTGTACAGGAGAAAATCTAACTAGAAAATGTATGAATACTAAAATAAAAGATTGTTGTTCTACAAATGATGATTGTGTTGATGTTGATTCTTGCACTCTTGATTCTTGCGAAGATAATAAATGTGTGAATGAACTTTTCACAAGAAATGAATCTTATGCAAATAAAGGTTTGTGTTCTGAAAGAAATGCAACTATTTATGAATCTTGTGTAGAGGATCTTTATGTTGATTTAGATAAATCAAATTTATCAAATATGCCAAATTCAATTTGCAACAAGGGAGATTGTTTATCTAATGAAATTTGTTGGACAGAATGTTCTGTTATTAGAGAAAATACTGAATATGTTTGTAAAAAGGGTGAATGGATTATTAGAAGATAAATTATTTTTTTCTTTTTTATTTTTTTTTTTAAATTTTTTTAGCTTTCAAAATTTTTTACAAATATTTTTAGAAAGATTTAAAAAGTATTATATTAACTTCATTCTTTGGTGGTGGTGAATGAAAGTAAAATTTTTGAAATTTGTTAATGACCTTTGTTTTGGAAAAAAATATAAACAAATTGATCAATGTGAAAATTGTTGGATTAAGCAATCTTGTTTAGTTTCTTTTAGAAATAAGAAAAAATAAATAATAAAAAATTTAAACATCTAAACATTCATTCTTACTCTCCTTTGAACGAAAGTATTGTTTTAAAGTTTCCATCTTCAAACTCTTCAGGAAGATAAATATCAATATTAACTTCACTTGTTTCTCCTGTTCTTAATGTTTTTATTTGTGTCCATTCCTCGCTCATTTTTTTCCCAAGAACATTTATGCTTCCTTTTATTTTATTTTTTCCAGAGTTTTGTTCTTTAAATCTAGAGTATATTTTAAGTTCAATATTTCCTGTGTTCTTAATCTTAATCATTTTTGTTTCATAACTTCCAGGAATAACTGTTAAATCAATTTTTCTTTTATCAAGTGTTAATCCTCTAATTGGAAGTATTTCAATATCTTTTCTTTCAGATCCTGCATATACTGTATATATTCCTGGCAGTAAATAATAAGGTACTTCAATTTCAGTTTGATAACTTCCATTAATTCTTTTAAGCTCATATGTTTTTCCGAGAAAAATAAGTTCATCAAGTCCGATTGTGATTATTTTTATTTTTCTCAGTCCTCCTGTTTTTGGGCTTATTTGTATTCCTTCTGCTTGTTTATCATCATCTTCTATGATTATATTTGTTGATTGTATTTCTGATTCATTTTTTATTCTTGTATTAATAATTATCTCGCCATTTGAAAAGAAATAAGCTTGTTGTGCGATGAAATCTTGTGAGTTATCTTCGCTATCTTTTAATCTAAAAAGTGTTTCTCCCTGTTCAACTTTTTCAGCAGGTTTGCCTTCAAATAATTCTTCAGGTATTTCTTCACCATCACCCCAACCAACTGCATCGATAATAGTTCCTTCTTTATTTTTTATTGCTACACCTCCATTTGTGTTTTTTAAAGTCATTTTATCTTCTAAATCTGCATTTCTCCAGGTTTCATTATCTTTTTCTTCGCTCCATCCTTGATCAGCAATTAAAAAATAACCATTAGGTTCTATGAATTTATCTTTAGGTATAATTACATCTTTTTCAGAACTTGTTGTCCAGATAATCCATTCACTAATATCTACACTTTCATTTAGAGGATTATATAATTCAATTGCCTCGCCATAAGTTTCAGAACCTGCAGGATCATAATAAACTTGATTAATCCAAACAGCATTTACTGTTGTTGTCAAAATCAATATTAATAAAATAAATATTTTGTTTTTCATTTTTTTCACCCAAAAATTAAATAATTTTGGAATTAAAATTAGTTTTTATGTTATTATTGAAAATTTATTTTTATTCTTAAATTATTTACCAGTTTATTAACTGTTTTTTTATTAATAAAAACGAAAAATTTATAAACAAACTACAAATTTCATTTGTTACTCAACTCCTATAGTCGGTAAATATTCCGGCATTGATTCTAGTGCCTTGGGAAAACTGAGGAGAAACAAACAACAGTGAATGCTTTACAATATAAAGCACGATGGAGTGCCTAAAAGTTGATGTTTTTGTGACTTATTTTTTCCTTGCGACTGTGGTTACTTTTTTAATGGCTCTTTCTCATTGGAGAAAGCAGTCTTACTTCTGCATGATACCTGTTTATCCTGCAGGAGGTTGCTGCTATCAGAATCCGAATAAGCCATGCGAGTCTATGGTTCCTTGTGGACCATGGCGACCTGCTCAGTAACACGTCGATAATCTGCCCTGTAGTCTGGAATAAACTTGGGAAACTGAGAATAATGCCAGATAATGTATAGATACTGAAATGTTCTATTCATTAAAGCTTCGGTGCTGCAGGATGAGTCGGCGGCCCATCAGGTTGTTGGTGAGGTAATGGCTCACCAAGCCTAAGACGGGTAAGGGCCGTGAGAGCGGTTGCCCTGAGAAGGACACTGAGATACTGGTCCTAGCCCTAAGGGGTGCAGCAGGCGCGAGACCTCCGCAATGCACGCAAGTGTGACGGGGGGATTCTGAGTGCTCAAGGTTTCCTTGGGCTTTTTGTAAGAGTAAAAATCTTACAGAATAAGTGGTGGGCAAGACTGGTGCCAGCCGCCGCGGTAACCCCAGCGCCACAAGTGGGAACCATTTTTATTGGGTCTAAAGCATCCGTAGCCGGTTCGGCAAATTTTCTGTGAAATCATTTTGCTTAACAAAATGGCATGCAGGAAAAACTACTGAACTTGGAACCAGAAGAGGTCAACAGTATTCCAGGGGGAGCGGTAAAATGTGATAATCCCTAGAGGACTACCGATGGCGAAGGCAGTTGACCAGGATGGATTCGACGGTGAGGGATGAAAGCTAGGGGAGCAAAACGGATTAGATACCCGAGTAGTCCTAGCTGTAAACGCTGCGAGCCAGATGTTGCACAATTCATGAGGTTGTGCAGTGTCGTAACGAAGGTGTTAAGCTCGCCACCTGGGAAGTACGGTCGCAAGGCTGAAACTTAAAGGAATTGGCGGGGGAGCACCACAACGGGTGCGGCGTGCTGTTTAATCTAATTTAACGCAGAGAATCTCACCAGAGGCGACGGCAGAATGAAGATCAGTCTGAAGGGCTTATCAGACGAGCCGAGAGGTGGTGCATGGCCGCCGTCAGCTCGTGCCGTGAGGTGTCCTGTTAAGTCAGGCAACGAGCAAGACCTGTGTCTATAGTTGCTATCGTGTCAGCAATGATGAACGAGCACAATATAGAGACTGCCCTCGAAAGGGGGAGGAAGGTGCAGGCCACGGTAGGTCTGTATGCCCCGAATCTTCTGGGCTACACGCGCGCAACAATGGTATGGACAATGGGATGCAACTCCGAAAGGAGAAGCCAATCCTCGAAACCATGCCTTAGTCCGGATTGAGGTTTGTAACTCAACCTCATGACGCTGGAATCCGTAGTAATCGGACGTTATCATCGTCCGGTGAATATGTCCCTGCTCCTTGCACACACCGCCCGTCAAACCAACCGAGCAGGCTTTAGGTGAGTCTAGATTTTTTGATCAAGCCGAACCTAAGGTCAGTGAGGTGGGTTAAGTCGTCACAAGGTATCCGTAGGGGAACCTGCGGATGGATCACCTCCTTTTTTTTATTTTAGACAAATTAGGCACTCCATTTTTTATATTCACAGGGCCCGTAGCTCAGGGGTAGAGCGCAGCCTTTGCACGGCTGAGGCCTCGGGTTCGATATGTAATTTAAGGCTTGCTTGCCTATGAGTTGCACGAAAGTCCCGACGGGTCCATTCATAATCATTTATTTAAAATATACAATATCTGGAGTATATTGTATGTTGTGTTTAGATTGTTAGTTTAATTATCTAATAATCAATGAGACCATACATAGATTGGC